>JADNEJ010000354.1 GCA_016292295.1 Candidatus Thiodictyon intracellulare | reverse complement strand
CAGACGTGCGCGGTGCTTCACCATGCACCGCCGCTCGCCAACCAGCAACGGGTGGATGGCGAACACCCGGCATCTGGGCTAAAGTTTCTCGCGGCAGGACCTTCGGACATTTTTACTACCCTCGGTTAGTTTGCACTTTCAAGTGCATGAAAGTTCCGAGGTCCTGCCAACCCCTTCGACGCTTGTGAACGACTTCCACGCTTGGTTTTGGGTGGATTTATGATCAAGGCCGACGGATGACGTCATCGTCTATGAATATGCCGTCCTGGTGACCTCACTGGCCAACGAAATCCTCACCATCGCGCAACTTTATCGTGACCGCGCCGACGCGGAAAATCCCTTCGATGAGGTGAAAAACAATTGTGGTTTTTGTTGTTTCACCACCCAGGATACCAAGCGCTGCCGCTTCATGGCGCGCATCACGGCGTTGGTCTACAATTGGTGGATCCTGTTCGTGCGCCTGGCTGATCCTCGTCAGCATACCGAGGCCATTACCAATCGTCCGCTGCTTCATGCCCCCGCGCGCCTCACCCGCCATAGCGGCCAGACCCGCATCACTATTAGCCATCCGCATGCCGAAGCGGCCTGGGTGGACGTTCCTGTACCGCGCCGGTCTGGGCGCGCCCCCTACGATGTTGCGATCCGACGGGCTTCAGATCGGTGCGACCCTCATCCCGCTGGTCGGCGAGGTGTCCACGCCCTTATCCCCAATCCTTGAACTGATTGGCCGACCAAGACCCCTGCACCTCTATCGGGAGTTAGCCCCGGTCCGACTCCTAATCGATGGGACGGCGGCCGACCCGAGCACGCCCCCGGTCAGCGCCCTCGATTAGTCCGCAGGAGATCCGAAACACTGCCGCGGGGGGCAACGCTGGGTCGACAGGCGCCGCCGTGCTACCGTTGCCGTCCCCGCGCCCTTTGCCAGCTTCCCGTCATGAGACCGCCCATGGCCACCAAGTATCCACTGATTCTGGTCGACGGTTCAGGCTATCTGTTCCGCGCCTATCATGCGCTTCCCAAATTGACGAACTCCAAGGGCGAGCCGACCGGCGCCCTGGTGGGGGTGCTTGCCATGCTGCGCAAACTGATCGAGCAACATCGGCCCGATTTTATCGGGGTAGTCTTCGACGCCGCGGGCCCGACCTTCCGTGACGCCATCTATCCCGCCTACAAGGCCACTCGCCCGCCCATGCCCGAGGACCTGCGCGCGCAGATCGCGCCCCTGCAAGAGGTGATCCGCGCCATGGGCCTGCCGCTCCTGATAATCCCGAAGGTGGAGGCCGATGACGTGATCGGCACCCTGGTCACCAGCGCCGCCGCGCAGGGCCTGCGGACCCTGATTTCCACCGCGGACAAGGATATGGCCCAATTGGTGGATGATCATGTGACCCTGGTCAATACCATGACCGATACCCTGCTCGACCGTGATGGGGTCATCAGCAAGTTCGGTGTCCCCCCAGAGCGCATCGTCGACTATCTGAGCCTCATGGGCGATGCAGCGGACAACGTGCCCGGGGTATCCAAGTGCGGCCCCAAGACCGCGACCAAGTGGCTCCAGGACTACGGCGACCTGGACGGGGTCGTCGCCAACGCCGGGCGGATCACGGGCAAGGTCGGGGAGAATCTGCGCGCCGCGCTCGCGCAACTCCCGCTCGCCCGCCAATTGACCACGATCAAGCGAGACCTGGTGCTCGGCCTGGGGCCTCAAGACCTCACTCCGACGGCGCCGGATACGGCCAGCCTGCGCCAATGGTATCAGCGCCTGGAGGCCCGGCGCCTGCTCGCCACCCTGGACGACGCCGGTGATACCGCGACCAGCGCGCTGCCGCGGGCCCACCCGGCCGCCGAGTACGACCTGGTGTTGACCGTGGACGCCTTGGAGGATTGGATGACCCGCCTGGAGTGCGCCGACCTCTTCGCCTTCGACACCGAGACTACGGGGCTCGACTACATGAGCGCGGACCTGGTCGGCGTCTCCTTCGCGGTGGAGGCGGGCCGCGCCGCCTATGTGCCGTTTGCCCACTGCTACCCCCGCGCTCCCGACCAGCTGCGCCGCGATCAGGTACTCAAGCGGCTGAAACCGCTGCTGGAGGACCCAGAGCGCGCCAAGGTCGGTCAGAACCTGAAATACGACATGAGCGTGCTGGCCCGCCATAGCGTGACTCTGCGCGGCATCGCCCATGACTCCATGCTGGAGAGCTATGTACTCGACAGCACCGCCAGCCGCCACGACATGGACTCACTGGCCAAGAAATACCTGGACTATGACACCGTCCACTTCGAGGACCTTGCCGGCAAGGGGATCAAACAGATCACCTTTGACCAGGTTCCGCTCGAGCCCGCGGCCCACTATGCGGCCGAGGACGCCGATATCACCCTGCGCCTACACCAAACCCTGTGGCCGCGCCTTCAGACCACCGGCCGGCTGGCGGCGCTTTACCAGGCGCTGGAGGTGCCGCTGGTGCCGGTCCTCTCGCGCATGGAGCGCACCGGGGTACGCATCGATCCGGACCTGCTGGCGGTGCAGAGTGGGGAACTGGCCCAGCGCATCCACAACCTCGAGCAGCACGCTTATGAAACCGCCGGGCGCCGCTTCAACCTGGGTTCGCCCAAGCAGATCGGAGAGATCTTCTTTGGGGAGCTGGGATTGCCGGTGCTAGTCAAGACCCCGACCGGGGCCCCCTCGACCTCGGAGGATGTCCTGGAGCGACTCGCTGAAGAGGGCCATGCGCTGCCACGGCTGATCCTGAAGCACCGGGGATTGTCGAAGCTGCGCTCCACCTACACCGACAAGCTCCCGAAGATGATCAACCCGGACACCGGGCGGGTCCACACCTCCTATCACCAGGCGGTGGCCGCTACCGGCCGGCTCTCCTCCAGCGATCCCAATCTGCAGAACATCCCCATCCGTACCGAGGAGGGCCGGCGCATCCGCCAGGCCTTCGTCGCTGCGCCCGGCTACCGCATCCTGGCTGCCGACTATTCCCAGATCGAGCTGCGCATCATGGCCCACCTCTCAGGCGACGAGCGCCTGCTCGCTGCCTTTTCCAGCGGCCAGGACATCCACCGGGTGACCGCGGCGGAGATCATGGGGATCAGCCCGGCGGCCGTCACCACTGAGCAGCGCCGCTCCGCCAAGGCCATCAACTTCGGGCTCATCTACGGCATGTCGGCCTTCGGCCTGGCTCGCCAACTCGGTATCGGCCGGGGGGCGGCCCAGGGGTACGTGGATCTCTATTTCAGCCGCTACCCCGGGGTGCACGCCTTCATGGACCGCATCCGAGCCCAGGCGCGCGAGGACCGCTTTGTGGAGACCCTGTTCGGCCGCCGCCTCTATCTGACCGACATCGGTCACAGCAACCAGGCGCGCCGCACCGCAGCCGAGCGCACCGCCATCAACGCCCCCATGCAGGGCACGGCGGCCGACATCATCAAGCAGGCCATGATCACCTTGGATGGATGGATCGAGGAGGAGCGCCCGCCCGTGCGCATGATCATGCAGGTCCACGATGAGTTAGTTTTCGAGGTTGCTGAGGAGGGGCTGAAGGCCGCCGCCGAACGGATCCGCATCGACATGGAGCGGGCGGCGGAGTTGGCGGTCACCCTGGTGGTGGACATCGGTGTCGGCGCGAACTGGGATCAGGCCCATTGACCCGATGAAGCCGACGGACGGAGCCAAAATGGCGACGAATGATCGGATCTGACTACTGAACTTTTTCCGACGATGAGATGCTAACATAGCAGGTGTCCTCTGCTCAGAGCCGCCGAACCCCCCCCCCCGCCCCCCCGTGCGGCCCCCTTATCCCCGGCCACCCCAGCCGGGGAAGCAATTGCCCAGAAACTCCATCCACCTAATTTTCGTTGTTTATTTTTGTGCCCAGGTTGCGACTGCCGACCCCGCCGACGGGTCCAGTTCACAACATCGTCATTTGAATTCAACTACGCGATCAACCAAGTGCCTCAACAAAAACGTTTGTAGTAAGCCGGATAGATTGCCAATAAGTTCATTGTTCTATCAGGTTCGCGCCTTTAAATCAGTAGATCATTTGGTTGAAAATTAATTTAATTCCTATATAACGGCAATATTTCGTTACCTATTTGGAATATTGCTTTTCACAATGAGATTTCAGGAAGGTGGCAAAAATGCGACACATTGTTATAATGGCAACATGAGTTGAATCAGCTGAAATTCGAAGATATACTCGATAGCCCGCTGCGCGCTATTTATATAATTCAATTAAGGCGAATTATTAAAGAAAAATAAGCTTGATGCGTGAATCCTTGATGTAATCTTGAACCGCTTTGGAGCGGTAATAGTGAGCGTTGTCGCAAATAACGTAGATCCAGGTCGCTACGGCGTAGACTTGCTCAAGTTGCTGGAACAGAGCGATCGTTGAAATCGCATCAATGGTCTC
>JADNEJ010000276.1 GCA_016292295.1 Candidatus Thiodictyon intracellulare | reverse complement strand
TCGCGCGCAAGACCATGTTCTGCATGGGAGCAGCGATGCCGGGACTGAACAAGGTGGACGGAATTATGATCAAGGCCTGCGCGCTTGGTTGGTCGCGGAAATTGCCGACTATGAACAACACGACTCTTGAGCAAGTGGCGCAGGTGAACGCCTGTCCGATGGATTAAGACGCGACCCGCGACGCTGAGGACGTCTTTCGGGCACTCGGCATGGCCGCGTTCTTCGCCACGCACGACGACGATGACGTCGGCCTTGATCATAATTCCGCCCACTTTGTTCAGTCCCGGTGTCGCTATTCCATTGTATAACATCGTCTTGCGACCGCAAACCCACATGGGCCGGCTAGCCTTGGGCGGATTTGTGATCAAGGCCGATGGCGTCGATTGGAAGGAAGTCTTTGATGTCCTTAACTAAACGAGTCTTGACGGTTGGCGAGGGCGGAAATATTGCCAGCCCGATGGGCGCACGGGTCCGGGTGATTGTGCTCGAAGCATCAGACGAGGCGCTGGACGAGGTCACGGCCCTGGCTAGCTTGCAGGAAGGCAGCGGGTTCGCTCGTCAGGTATTGGCGAATTCCGCTGAGGACGTGTGGAATGACATCTAATGTTAGGGCGGGGTCAAGGCGGGCGGCATATATAAGCTGCCGTTTCCCTTCACCGATCTCTCGGGGCGCAAGGCGCGGACCGCGCTGGCTCTGAATCCGCCCGATATGAACGGCGATGTGCGGTTTCTGTTTATCACCACGGCGCCCGTGAACGACCCAGCGCTGGGTTACGCCCTGGAGGCGGCTGATTACGCCGGGCCGCCACTGCCATTTCCTAGCTTCTTGCGTTTGGATAAGCCGTTACACGAGAATTTGGCGCGCAATTCATTGGCGCAGTTGAGCGACGTATCCTTTGCCGCCGTTTTACGTCGGCTGATTGCGGCGGAGATTCCCCGCTTCACCGCGCTGCAATATGCCCCCCGTCCGTTTGAACCAGGCGTCTCGCCTATACCCGCCGCCGGCAAGGTCCTCGACGCCGCCGAGCCGCAACTGATGGTTGAGGCCGCGCTCGACGGTTGGCTCACCACCAGGCGCTTCAACGATGCCTTCGAGGATCGCCTGGCCCGCTTCCTCGCTTCCTCGGTGTCAAGCACCTGATCACCGTCAATTCCGGTTCCTCGGCCAACCTGCCTGCAATTCGGCGCCGTCCCCGTCTTCGTTGATATCGAACTCGGCACCTACAACGTTGACGCCGGCCGCATTGAGGAGGCCATAGGCCCGCGGACCAAAGCGATCATGTTTGCCCACACCCTGGGTAACCCCTTCAACCTCGAGGTCGTCACCCGTCTGTGCAAACAGCATAACCTCTGGCTCATCGAGGACTGCTGTGACGCCCTAGGCTCCACTTACCAGGGCGAATGGTCGTCACCTTCGGTGACATCGGTACCCTGAGCTTCTACCCCGCCCAGTACATCACCATGAGCGAGGGTGGCGCCGTTTTCACCAACAGCGGCATCTTAAGGCCCATCGCCGAATTATTCCGCGATTGGGGCCGCGATTGCTTCTGCGCACTGGGGCATGACAACACCTGTCAGAAGCGCTTTGCCTGGCAACTCGGCAACCTGCCCGCGGGCTATGACCATAAATATACTTATTCATATGCAGGTTATAACCTAAAGATCACCGACATGCAGGCCGCCTGCGGCCTGGCCCAGCTCGACAAGGCGCCGGACTTCATCGCCCGCCGCAAGGCGAATTTCTCTTTCCTCACAGAGCGCCTGAAGGCCTGCGAGGAATTCCTGATGCTGCCCGAGGCTACCTCGGGGAGCGGCTCCTCCTGGTTCGGCTCCCCAATCATCCTGCGGGCGCCAGCGGCCGGGTCCCGTCTGGACCTCCGGCGCCATCTGGATTTGCACAAGGTCAGCACCCGCCTGCTGTTCTGGGGTAACCTGACACGGCAGCCTATTTCCAGGGGCGCAACTACGGCGTAGTGGGAGAACTTCTCAACACCGACCGAGTCATGCATGATAGCTTTTGGATCGGTGTCTATCCTGGCCTGGCCTGGCCTGGCCTGGCCTGGCCTGGCCTGGACGAGGCCAGGCTGGACTACGCCGTTGGCATCATCACATCACCGTCTACTTGGGCGCCAAGGTCTGACGACCGAGATCCGCGAGCACCGCCATGGCACCCCTACCGCCGCAGGATCTGGACCACGTACTCAGCCACACTCAAGGATTGTGGGAGTCTCTGCGCGGGCAGTCGCTGTTTTTCACCGGTGGTACGGGTTTCGTCGGCACCTGGCTGCTGGAGAGCCAGCTGCGGGCCCTTGATGAATTCGATCTGGGCAGCAAGGTAGTGGTCCTGACGCGGGACCCGGAACGGTTTCACAGCCGCTCTCCGCATCTCGCAGAACACGCGGCGGGGCAACTGCACGGCGGTAACCTCATCGGGTTCGCGTTTCCCGAAGGTGTCTTTCCCTTTTTCATTCATGCCGCTACCGAGGCCGAGTTCACCCCCGACGCGGCCCACTCGCTGTGTGCATTCGATGCGGACGTCGCTGGGACGCGCCGGGTACTCGAGTTTGCGCGTTCACACGGCGTACGTCGCCTGCTCTTCACCAGTTCGGGTGCGGTCTACGGTAAGCAACCGCCAGACCTGACGCATATCCCCGAGGAGTATGCCGGAGCACCATCGACGATCGCGGCATTATGTAGCAAAAACACATGGCTATTTATTCAGTGACTTGGCTGCGATTTTCCGATTCTGAGCCAGCCTCGGCAGCTGGGTTTCTCACCAAAATCTGGGAAATCCCGGCGCCCATCCGCCCGCATCGCACTGAGTTTCCGCCAGATTCTGCGTAACCAATTGATTAGATAAATATGTGCAGTTGCTACATAATGCCGGACGATCGAACAATCGTCCGCCTACGGCCAAGCGAAGCGCGTGTCTAAATTCATGTGTATCATGTACGGCCGGACCTACGGATTCGGCGCGACCATTGCGCGCCTGTTCGCCTTCGTCGGGCCTTTGCTGCCCCTGGACGCGAATTTCGCCGTCGGCAATTTCATCCGTGATGTACCGCGCAGCGGTCTGGTACGCATTGCCGGTGACGAGACCCCCTATCGGCCCTACCTGTACGCGGCGGACTTTGCTATCTGGCTGTGGATGATTTTGCTGCAGGGCAAGGCAGCCTACCCATACAACGTGGGCTCCCCGCAGGAATTTAACATTGCGGACCTGGCCCGCACCGTCATCGACGCTCTAGCGTCGGCAACGGAAATCGAAATCGCCACCTGCCCGCTTCCCGGCACGCCGCCGCTGCGCTATGTCCCAAGCACCACACGCGCCGCCGACGAACTTGGGCTGCGCCCTGTGATAGCGACGGCAGAAGGCATCCGGCGAACAGCGCAGTGGCATCGGACGAATGATCCAGCGCGGCCGCCGCGTTCGCCGGCAGGGTAATCGTTATGGGCAGCACCATACGCGATCAGATTGGCGACGAGATTCGCGAAACCGGGCGGGTGATGGCCGCGATGCTCGCCGATGCGGCACTCATCGCCACGATCGAGAGTGCGGCGCAAGCCTGTGTTGCCTGTCTGAACGCCGGGGGTCGGATCCTGTTGGCGGGGAACGGCGGAAGCGCGGCCGACGCGCAGCACATCGCGGCGGAATTGGTGGGCCGCTTTGCGATCGAACGCCCGAGTCTGGCCGCAATTGCCTTGACGACGGATACATCCATCCTGACCGCGATCGCCAACGACCATGGTTTTGACCAGATCTTCGCCAGGCAGGTGCAGGCGCAGGGTCGCCAGGGGGATGTATTCATTGCGTATTCAACGTCCGGCAGTTCGCCCAACATTCTCGCCGCCCTGGACGAGGCGCGCGGCAGAGGGCTGATCTGTATCGGGCTGACGGGCAATCGCCATGGTCCTATGGTCGAGCGTTGCGACTATTGTCTATCCGTGCCCGCGGACGATACCCCAAAGATCCAGGAGGCGCATCTGGTGCTGGGGCACCTTCTCTGCGGCTTGGTGGAGCAGGGTTGCGTTAAGTACCTGAAGCTGTAACCTGAAGTTTCCTGGTTCTGAAGCCCGGGCAGGGCTAAACACTTGGGGTCTGTGGTTTTCGCAGGGGTTTGCGTGGATCTCCGCAAACTCCTCGAAAATCCCTCCACCGCTTTCTCCGTCAGCAAGGAGTGCAAGCCGCTCTGGCACTCACCTGGGTTGCTGAAGAAGTCTGCGCAGGCTTTTCGAAACCCGTCAAATGATTCATAATACTTGTTATAAAGAATTTTTTTCTTAAAGAATTTCCATGGCCGCTCAATAAGATTCAAATTGGGCACATAAGGTGAAAGAAAGACAAGCTTGATGCGGAATCCTTGATGTAATTTTGAACCGCTTTGGAGCGGTAGTAGCGAGCGTTGTCGCAAATGACGTAGATCCAG
>JADNEJ010000007.1 GCA_016292295.1 Candidatus Thiodictyon intracellulare | reverse complement strand
CCATCTGATCGGGGCGACCCGCTACGGCTACTTGGCAACCAGGGGGGGCTAAACGATTGCTCTCAAACAGGGTGCCGTGCACCGAGAAGGCCCACACCGGGCAGCCGCCGTGGCATAAGGCCAGGTAATCGCAGGTGATGCAGTCGCGTACGACGAGCGCCATGGGGCGTTGATAAAAGCGCTCCACGACCGGACTCGCGGCGAGCAGTTCGCTTAGGCTTGCGTACTCGAAGATGTTGCCGAACCGGTAGCTCGGGTAGCTCGTGACCCAACAGTCACACTGGGCGACGTGACCGCGGGCATTGATACAAAGGGTATGGTTGCCACAGTCGTCGGTCCAGTTCGCCGCGCGCAAGCCAGACCTCGGCCAGGTCGATATAGAACCGGATGAGCGCTTCGCTGCCCGTCGGCAACAGCCCCTTGGCCTGGTTGGACTCGCCACCGGGGAACAGCGTATTGACCTGGACGCTGCAAATATCGAGTTCGTCGACGAAATGGCGGTAAAAGCGCTCGGCGGCGAGTTCCAGGGTGGCCGCGTTCAGCACCGCGATGACCCCAACCTAGATTGCCGCGGCGCGTGCCAGGCGCACGTTGCGCGTCCAGACCGCGTTGTAGTTGGCGGTGTCTTGGCCCCGCCGCTAGTAGAGGTTGGGATAGTCCAATGAGGTGCTGACGCTGTTGTCGAACATCTCGCGGATCACCGGATTCCAATTCTGGCTGTAACCAATCATGTTGGTCTGGAACCCATGGCTCACGGTGCACCTGCGCGCCGCGGCCGCCGCCGCGATCAGCGCCTGCGCCCGGGCGAACCAGGACGGTAGCAGGGTCATGGCCTCGCCGCCCTGCCAGTGGATCATGAGTCGGGAGATGTCCTTTTCGACCAGATGATCCAGCACCTTGTCGATCAGTAACTGCAGACGCTCCAGGGACAACCGGTCGTTGGTCTTGACCTCGAAGCAGTCGGCATTGCCCCGCAGTGTCGGGAGCAGGATCAGCGAAAAGACCATCGTACTCATGGCGCACTCAGGCGCGGGACGCGTCAAAGGCGGCGAGACCCGCCCGCAGTTCGGCGAACAGGGCGGTCATACCGCTACAATCGTAGTCGGTCCGGAGCCACTTGAAATAGGCGCCGCAGGGCGCGAGCCAGAGGCAGTCGCGACACTCGGCCCCGACGGTGAGCAGCCGCTCGCACCACGTCGTCAGGCACGCGGGGCCCTGATCGGGCACCGCCTCGCCGTGGTCGTTCAGGATCAGGACCTCGGCCTGGTCGCGCTCCAGCAGTGACCAGAGGTCGAGCGGGGTGTCGTGCAGGAAGGTCAGCAACAGGCTGTGAAAGGGCTCCACCGGCTGAGCGACGGTGGAGTTGTGGAGGTATCCTGCGAGTGCCTCCCGGATCTCCGCGATCACTTCGGGGGTCGTCTGGTGCCCCGCCAGACGGACAGAAAAACCGAGTGAAACCAACAACTTGACGGCCAGCGCCGCCCCCGGGAGCAGCGCAATCGTCACGCGCACCGGATGGCGGTCTAGCACCTCTGTGCACCGATAGAGCAAGCGAAGCTGGGGCGCCGGGTCGGCCATCAGCAGGTCGATGGCCAGCCCCTCGCCCCAGTGGACAAGGGGCCCCAGGTCCGCCGTCAGGTCCGTGACCTGCAGCAACATCACCCGCGATGGCACCGCGGGCCCGAGCAGGGTCCGGGTCGCCGCGGGGTCGGCGGTACACAGGATCACCGCGCGATCGGGGAAGGCCTGAAACAGGGCCGCGGTAATGCTGAAAACGGCCTGCTCAGGATGATCCCCGGGCGGGATCGGTGTCTGGTGTGACACGGAGGCCTGCTCCCCGCGGCGTCGGGACGCCGCCTCAATGACTGCCCGGCGCCCGGGGCCGCAGCCCCGGGGCCGAGTGACGACCGGATCGCTCTCAGCGCCGGTTGATCCAACTGCGGTCGCCGCGGTGGCGGTTAAGCCAGCCCGCCTCGGCTTCCGACTGCGGCGCCGCCAAGCCACCGAAGATGGCAGCGCCGATCACGATCTTAGGCCAGCGGCCCAGGCCGATCAGGAAGCCGCGACGGCTTTGCAGTTCCTCGTCGGCCGGTTCGACCTCGAAGCCAAGTTCAGTCACGGATTTGTCGCTTATGGTGATCCTCTATGGTTATCCTCGTCGGGTTATTGCCTCAGGGCCTCATCGCTCGTCTCGTGGTTCCGCGGCACCTCCACCTGCGCCATCGACCGCAGGCATCAACACACGCTGATGCCGCAGCGCCCATCAGCCCGGACGCCGGTGGACCTCATCCAGCCAGCGACGCAGGTCTCCCGCCCAGCCGTCGAAGGCCTGGCGCGCGTAGGCCCAGGTGGAATAGGACTTCACATAGTCCCCGACCCCGGTCGTGACGACGCCGGTGAGGCTCCCACTGCCGTCGACTACATACTTGCGCTCGATCCGGTTGTCCGCGTACTCCGCAACCACCTGCTGGGTCTGGGAGTCGATCAGCATCCCGGCAATACCAGTTTGCCCCAGGTACGCGGTGGAACCCGCGGGCCGGCCGGAGACCGGACCGGACGCCAGGTCGATGACCGTGGCATAGGGTACCATCAGGGCGATCACGCTATAGGCGGGCTTGGTCGGCACCAGGTCGGTGATGACAATGCGCAGCTTCAGCACCCCGGGGCCGGGTTTGCTGACCACCTGGTAGGTGGGACCCAGGGTTTTGGCGATGGCCTGCTGCAGGTAATCCGCCAGGGCCTTCAACTCGGTGGGATCAACCGTCTTGTAGGCGGCGTCGTCCGCCAGCCGAATCTGGATGGGCTCGATCAGGAACCGCTGGTAACGCGCCAACTCCGCATCGGGGTCGATCCACACCAGAGCCCCGCTCGCATTGGGTACGGGCCGCAGCCGTCCCGGCTGGCTCAGGAAGTCCGCGTAGGCCTCCCGGTGCACGGCACCGCCGGTTTGGACGGTCGCACAGCCGCCGGTCAGGAGCAGAATCGCCAGCGCGATAGAGGTCAGCAAGGTCTTCAAAGGCATGTTCCGTTGAATGTTGGGGATCGCCGCGGACCGCGGCAGTGGTGCGTCTGGAGTGGCCGGCGCACACACGGAGCACGTCGGTTATTTCACGCCAGATCAGGTAAGCTCGATTGTGGCCATTTTTGCAGTAGGGCGTCGGCACCGCCGTGGCGTCACGCGCGGGACCGTCGCCCAACTGCAAAAATGGCCAAAGTCGAGTATAAGAAGTATTATGAATCGGCCTTGATCACAAATCCGCTCAAGGCCGGTCGAATCCGCTCAAGGCCGGTCGGCCCATGTAGGTTTGCGCGTGGGTTTGCGCGCGCAAGACCATGTTCTGCAAGGGAGCGGCGACACCGGGATTGAACAAGGTGGGCGGAATTATGCTCAAGGCCTTACGAATCATTTGACGGGTTTCGCAAAGCCTGCGCAGACTTCTTCAGCAACCCGGGTGAGTACCAGGGCGACTTGCGCTCCTTGCTGACGGAGAACTTTGAAATAACCGGTCGGTGAGGAAACCGAAAATTTGGCATTAGCTGAGTATATCGCGGATGCTGCATTGAATGACGTCGATGCCGTCGCGTCATAAAAATTTCTGATGAATTCGACGAAGACGAGCTGTCCGTTTTTCCTCTCCAAAGGTAGGTCGCTGTATCGAATGTAGCGGTTGGCCTTGAGTTCATCAAATGCTTCTTTGTTCAGCTTAGTGTCTCTGAAAGCCCCGATATTTCACAGAATCTTGCCGATGAGTTCCTCGTGCGAATAGCCGATGATATCAATCAAAAATGGATTTGCGTCTTCAATCTCCGAGGTGTCCGCGTTCAAATGGGTCTTGATCATCATTGCGGCCACCTCGAGGGCGATAGCCGTCGCGGCCGGGAGGGTCGCTTGGCCGAAGCCATGATCAAGACCTATAAATGGTATCAGAACTGTCGCGCGGTTGCGCGTTCGCCATGCCGCGTCGGCCGACGGTGACGCTAATCGTTACCTTGTCCCAGCCGTCCGCTGCGGGTGAGGAACTGATAGGAAAGACGCACGTGGTGGCCGAAGCGAACCTTGATCACAAATCCGCCCAAGGCCGGCCGGCGCATGTGGGTTTGCGCGCCCAAGACCATGTTCTACATGGGAGCGGCGACGCTAGGACTGAACAAGGTGGGCGGAATTATGATCAAGGCCGCCGAAGCGGATCGCCAGCACCGCCGCCGCCAAGATCAGGATGGCGAACGCGGAAGACGCGATACCCAACTCGGTCATCTCCTTCATATCGAGGATGATGTGCCGTACCAGGGCGACCATGGCAATATAGAGGGGCATGCTCACCGGCAAGGCACCGGAGTCCAGATAGATCTCCACCATAGCGAGCACTTCGAGATATACTCAGCTAATGCCAAATTTTCGGCTTCCTCACCGACCGGTTATTTCAAAGT
>JADNEJ010000272.1 GCA_016292295.1 Candidatus Thiodictyon intracellulare | reverse complement strand
CCGGGCGGCGCGGTGGGCCGCACGCAGTTCGGCGAGTTCGTGCTTGTCGAGACGGGGCCTTGATCACAAATTCGCCTAAGGCCGGCCAGCTCATGTGGGTTTACGCGCGCAAGACCATGTTCTGCAAGGAAGCTGCGACGCCGGGACTGAACAAGGTGGGCGGAATTATGATCAAGGCCTCGAGACGGTAGTCCAGAATGAAGGCAGTTTACCAAAATTCTCGGCAGGTTACCCGCCGCGACTAAACCGAAATCTCACATGAGAGACGTATAACGTACTCGCGTACTTCCTTCCCCCGCCTCCGCGTCTAGTTCCTCGATCACCAGATTATGGTTAGTGTAGACGCAGATGTCCGCGGCGATATGCAGGGCGCGCTCGACGATCTCGCGGGCCGAGAGCTCCGTGTTCTCCAGGAGCGCTCGGGCGGCCGCCTGGGCGAAGGGACCGCCGGAGCCGATCGCCATCAGGTTGTGCTCCGGCTCAATGACATCACCGGTGCCGGAGATGATGAGCGAGGACTGGCCATCGGCGATGCACAGCAGGGCCTCCAGGCGGCGCAGCATCCGGTCAGTACGCCATTCCTTCGCCAGTTCCACCGCGGAGCGGAGCAGGTGGCCCTGGTGCTTCTCCAGCTTGCCCTCAAAGCGCTCGAAGAGTGTGAAGGCGTCCGCCGTGGCCCCGGCAAAGCCGGCGATCACCCGGTCCTTGTAGAGCCGCCGCACCTTGCGGGCGTTGCCCTTCATGACCGTGGGGCCGAGCGACACCTGACCGTCGCCGCCGATGACGACCTGGCCGCGGCGGCGCACTGAGAGGATGGTAGTACCTTTAAAGATTGGCATGGGATAGAGCTCCGGGGTCGGCCCCGATCGGCGGAATCCCTCCATTCTACGCCAGGGCCGCTCGGCGTGGCGTAAGTAGAAGCGGCCCCCCCGGCCGCGACGAGCCCTCGCGGATTGCCACTGCATGGCGGTTTATCGCGATATCGCGGCGCGGCCGGGGGGATCGCTACCGCGGATGCCGTGTCTTCGGCAACGTCACGGCCAGTGCCGCCGCCTCCGCCGGGCAGTCGCGGGTTGGCCCCAGTCCCTTGGCGCGGACCACGGCCAGTTCCGCCTTGGCGGCCTCCAATTGGGCGCGAAAGGCCGGGTCCGCGTGCAGGCGCGCGGCCAGGCCGGGCGCCAGCACTCGGCTGGCCGTTACGTCGCTCTGCCAATGCATGCCGCAGATCACCCGGCTCTGGCCAAAGGCATAGCCGCGCGAGAGGAGCCGGTCGGTGCGCTCGGGAGCCAGTTCTGTGAGGATCAGGGTCCAGGTCCAGCCGATCATGGTATGACCGGATGGATAGGACTCATTGAGCCGCAGCCGCGCCTCGTCTTGCGGGGTGCAACTGGCCTGGCGATTGAAGACGAAAGGGCGGATGCGCTGGTAATGTTCCTTGGTCGGCGCGGCAGCCAGATTCGCATCGGTCGCACTGCGGCCCAGGAGAGCATACAGGTTCGGTGTGGCCTCTTGCGTGATCGGCGCATCCAGCGCGCAGGAGAAGGCCGCCGGACCCTGCGGAAATGTGAGAACCGCATCGGCGGCCGCCAGCGCCCAGCGTGGCGTGTTGCGAAAGGCGCGCGTCGCGCGAAACACCGCCTGGTCAGCGGCCATGGCGGCTGATCCCGGGGCGGGCGGGGGCGGGAGCAGCGTCAGGCCGTCGGGCAGCACGCCGGGCTGCAGGAAGCCAACCGGTATTCCCGGCTTGATCTCAGCCACGGCGGCGGGTACCGAGGCCTGGTTGACCGACGCACAGCCCGCCGTCAGGGCCAGGCCGGCTAGCGCCAGCCAAGGCAAAAACCGCCGTGGAGCCGCGGGCACGAGCGGTCGAACGCCAGCCGATGGCTTCCCACCGAAGTCTAATGCACGCGATACACCCATTCTCACTATCTCCTGTTCACAGGCTTTCGTCGACGCGGGCCTTGATCATAAATCCGCCCAAGACAAAGCGTGGAAGTCGGTCATAAGCGTCGAATGGATTGACAATACCTCTTAATTTTCATGCAGTTGGAAATGCAAACTAACCCAGTGTAGTAAAAAATGTCCGAAGGTCCTGCCGCGAGAAACTTTAGCCCAGATGCCGGGCGTTCGCCACCCACCCGTTGCTGGTTGGCGAGCGGCGGTGCATGGTGAAACACCGCGCACGTCTGGAGCGGGCAGAAAAGCTCGGCGTGGCGGCGGTCCAGTTGGCACAGGGGCAACCGTTGCGCCAGGTGGCGACGCAACAGCGCGGCCCGGGTGGTCCGCGGCGGGTCCTGGGACGGCCTCGCGCGCTACTGCCGTTGCGCGTACCGCAACCGTCTCGCGCCCGCCGGCCGCGATGACGACCTGGGCTTCCGTTGTGCCCGAGTTCAGGAGTCGTGAGGCCGGCAGCGGAGCGCGCGAACCTGGCGCTGCCCGGCCCGCGGAGCGGATCAGGCCGGACGGCGCCAGGTTCACGCGCGCAGCGGGGTCGCCTTCTGGCTCTCACGCTCCGGCGTCACTGCCATCAAGTTAAGCATCGCCCTCTCCTGCAGTCCAAGGGAACGCGCTCCGTGAGTGCGGCTTCGCTTAGCTTAATTGCAGTGAGGCACCGCAACCGGACAAATGCTCCGCCGGTCTTTGCCGCGGTCCTGTTCGCCGCAGCCTTCTGGTTGGACCGGCGCCGTCCGCCCGCGCCGGAGCAGGCGGCCGGTGTAGAATCCGCCATGAAATAGGCCGTTGAACGGCCGCCCCTGGCCCCCCTGCATCGAGACTGGTGACCCCAAGTGTTAGACCCCCGCCTGATTCGCACCGACCTGCCCCTGGTCGCCGCCCAACTCGCTCGCCGCGGGATGCGGCTGGATACCGCCCGGATCGAGGCCCTGGAGGGCGAGCGCAAGGGCCTGCAGGTCCGGGTGCAGAAGCTGCAGAACGAGCGCAATTTGAGCTCTAAGGCCATCGGCCGGGCCAAGGCGGCGGGTCAGGACGGCGCCCTCCTGCTGGCCGCGGTGGCGGACCTGGGGGTCGTTCTGGCGGCGGCCGAGGCGCGGCTGGCCGCCATCCAGAACGAGCAGGGTGAGATTGCGCTCGGCCTGCCCAACCTGCCGGACGCGAGCGTCCCCGACGGTGCGGACGAGACCCACGACCGGGAGGAGCGACGCTGGGGCGAGCCGACCCATTTCCATTTCACCCCCAAGGACCACGTCGATCTGGGGACGGCTCTGGGCTGGATGGACTTCGACCTGGCGTCCAAGGTCACGGGAGCGCGCTTCGTGGTCCTGTCCGGGCCGCTCGCCCGGCTGCAACGCGCCCTGATCCAGTTCATGTTGGACCTGCACACGCACGAGCACGGCTACACTGAGGTCTATGTCCCCTATCTGGTCAACGCCGACAGCCTGCGCGGCACCGGCCAGTTGCCAAAGTTTGCCGCGGATCTGTTCAATGTACCCGGCGAGCGCGACTTCTATCTGATCCCCACGGCGGAGGTGCCGGTCACCAACCTGGTGCGCGACTGCATCCTGGAGGCTGACCAGATGCCCCGCCGCTGGGTCGCCCATACCCCCTGCTTTCGCAGCGAGGCGGGCGCCTCCGGCAAGGACACCCGCGGCATGATCCGTCAGCATCAGTTCGAGAAGGTGGAACTGGTCCAGGCGGTGCGCTCGGAGGACTCCGCGCTGGCGCACGAGGCGCTCACCGGTCATGCCGAGACGGTTTTGCAACGCCTTGGCCTGCCCTACCGAGTGGTGACCCTGTGCACCGGTGACCTGGGGTTTTCCGCCTGTAAGACCTATGACCTGGAGGTCTGGCTGCCCGGTCAGCAGACCTATCGGGAGATCTCCTCGTGCAGCAACTTCGGCGACTTCCAGGCGCGCCGCCTCCAGGCGCGCTGGCGTAACCCGCGCACCGGCAAGCCGGAACTGCTCCATACGCTGAACGGCTCGGGGCTTGCGGTCGGCCGCACCCTGGTGGCGGTGCTCGAGAACTATCAGCACGCGGACGGGCGGATCGGGGTCCCGCCGGCCCTGCGGCCCTATCTCGGTGGGGCGGAGATGCTCGACTGAGGCGGCGGCTTGTTCGTAGGATGGACAGAGCGCAGCGATGCCCATCTGCCGCCGCGAGCCTGAACTTTAGTGAACAGGTCGGGTTAGCGAAGCGTAACCCGACGCCGACGGAGCCATGTCCGGCATTGTGCAGTTGGGTTTCTCACCGAAATCTTGGAGATCCCGGCGCCTACCCGCCCGAATCGCGCTGAGTTGCCGCCAGATTTTTCGTAACAAATTGATTCGATAACTATGTGCAGCTGCTACATAATGCCGCCCATGTCGGGTTAAGGCCCGCCACGCTCTGCGCCGATGGCACGGCCGGAAGAGCGCGCCCAACTCGACCTAGCAGCCTGTCGGACTTAGCGACCGGCGCCACCGCCTGAGGCCCTTGGACG
>JADNEJ010000042.1 GCA_016292295.1 Candidatus Thiodictyon intracellulare | reverse complement strand
AAAACTGCGTTTCTAGCCGAAAATCGTCTCTTTTTTGCCATAAAAGCCCGTCCAACGGGCTCAGGCAGTGGCGCCGGTCGCTAAGTCCGACAGGCTGCTAGCCCCCGCGCGGGACCACGACCAGCCGCGTACGGGAACACCGGTCATGCCAGGCTAGGTGCTCGCGGTCGAACAAACACCACCAGAGCCCGAGCCCGAGGGGCGCCAGGCTGACGGCCGCCCAGGCAAGGCGTCGCAGCGCATCGCGGGCACTCAAGCGCCCGCCGTCGTCGCGTACCAGGCGCAGGCGCCAGGCGCTCATCCCCAGGGTCTGGCCGCCGTGGGTCCAGAAATAGACCAAAAAACAGATGATCACGGCGAGCAGATAGGCCTGGAACAGGGTCCGATACAGCCATTCCCCCTGGGGATAGGGGCGGGCGGCGAGCAGGTCGTAAGGGATGATGAGGAGGGCGGTGGCGAGCAAGAGCAGGGCAAAGAGCAGGATGCCGTCATACAGCAGGGCGCCCAAGCGGCGCGGCAGGCGTGCGACCTGGAGGGGCTCCGGGGTTTCAGGGGTGGGCGCTTGCGTTGGAAGAGCCATAGACGAGCTCCGCTTGATCTAATGAGGTCCGGCAACCTGGGGTGTCGGTCGCCTGGCTTGAAGGTCAGGCCGGATTGTCCCCGTTCGCGCGGCTTGGCGCCAGGGCGGGGTCGGCGTACCCTGCGGGATTGCGCCGCGGTCGAGTCAAGTCGACCGGGTCAGGTGCGCATGCCACGGTGCCTGGGCCAACAAGAGTTGGTTGACGCGCGCCGTAACCCGAGATGCCGCTTCGGAGCAGATAAGCTCTGCGCTGGCTCGACCTACAGTGCTTCGCAGTGTCGGATTACGCTGCGCTAACCCGACCAACGGTGTTGGACGTTTTTCGATCGGCAGCGCCGCTCACCACAAGGCCGCGGGCCGGTCCGCGCGTGCGGGCAGCGCTGCCGCCGGAGTGTCTGATTTGTACCATATCCCCGTAAAACCAATCATCTTTCGCCTGCTGCGGCGGGTCCCCATGCCGCTCATCGCGATGGTGATCGGGCTCGCGGCGGGGCTTGCCGTGTGGGTGGTGCTGGACCAGATCCAGTCGCGGCAGGTGGATCGGATCTTCGATCAGGAACTCCAGGACCAACTCGACCTACAGGCGCGCGAGAGCTTGATCCGCTTCGACCGCTACCTGGCGAGCTATGGGATGACCACCCGCCTGCTCGCCAACCACCGGCGTTTGGCCGAGTATCTGGAGCCCCTGTTCTGGTCCAAGGAGGGGGCCGCGGCGCCCCTGGTCTATCAGGAGTTCCGGCCTTATTGGCTGCCGGATTTCTTCGCGCGCGATGCCCTGCGCCCTCCCAGTCAAGTGCTGCTGACCGATCCGCAGGGGCGGGTCCGCGAGCTCTATCAGGCCGGCGCCCTGCCGCTGCCGACCGAATTCGCCACCCGAGTCCCGGCCCGATTCATGGACCACGCGTCGGTGCGCACCGTGCCGGTCAAGCTGGGGAAGGGTCTGTACCTGCTGGCCAGCGACGCGGTGGAGGATTCGGCCGGCTATCCCATGGGCTACCTGGTCGTCCTGGTGCCCATTGACGAGGCTTTTCTGGCCGCCTCCCAGCGCGGCATGGACCCGAGCCGGGCGGCGGTCGCCCTGGTGGACAGTGACGACCAGCGCATCCTGGCGAGCGCGGACTCGGCCAACTTGGTCCCCGGGAGCACCCCGAACCAGTGGGGCGACGGCTATCTGATGACCTCCCAATCCTTGCCCCAATACAAGGGGGCGGACGACAATCTGCTGTTTGCGACCTTCGTCACCCAGAGCAACGTGGAGCGGATGTCGCGGCACGTGCGCATCTTCGAGCACCGCCAGCGCCTGTTCGCGGCCGCGGTCTTCATCCTAGTGTTCACCTGGGTCATCTATCTAGTCTCGGCGCGGCTCAACCGGGTCCTGAAGCGCATAACGCGCTTTTCCCAGCGCGCCCTGGGCATCCCGAAGCCGGGTTTCCATCACGACGGCAATCAGTTGCTGCTCCTGGAGGAATGGATCGCCCATTTCACCCAACTGGTGCTCAAGGCGCGCGAGGAGATGAACCGCCGCCACCAGGCGGAGATGCGCGAGAGCGAGGCCCTAAAGGCGGCCGTGATGGAGGCCGCACTGGACTCCATCGTCACCCTCGACCACCAGGGCCGCATCATTGAGGTCAATTTGGCCGCGGGGCGGATCTTCGGCATCGTGCGTCAGGAGGTCATCGGTGCCGCCTTCGGTGAGCGTCTGCTGCCCGAGGTGGCGCGCACCGCTTTCCGGCGCCTGCTCGACCGCTCCCGCCATGACGGGCTGGAGCCGGCCGGTCGCGGTGAGCTGGTCGCGTTGCGCGGCGATGGTTCCGAATTCCCGGTGGAGATCTCCATCGTCCCCATCGATCTGGAGTCCGAGCGCTTCTACACCCTCTATATCCACGACATCACGCAGCGCAAGCAGGCCGAGCGGGAGATCAAGAGCCTGGCGCGCCTGGCGAGCGAGAGCCCCAGCCCGATCCTGCGGGTCAGCGCCGCCGGTCAGATCGCCTATGCCAACAACGCGAGCCGCCCCCTGCTGCTCGCCTGGGGTACTGAGCAGGGCGGGGCCCTGCCGGCGGAGTGGGTGACCGAGGTGGGCGAGGCGCTCTGCAAGGGCGAGCCGCGGGAGCGCGAGACGACACTCGGGTCCCTAGTATATGCCCTGCTGTTCGCTCCCTTCCGGGATCTGGGCTACGTCAACATCTATGCGCGCGACATCACCGCGGTGCGCCGCGCCGAGCAGGCGTCGCGCCAGCACCAGGCGGAACTGGTGCATGTGAGTCGGCTCAGCACCATGGGCGAGGTGGCCACCGGCATGGCCCACGAGCTGAATCAGCCGCTCTCGGCCATCGTCAATTATGCCAACGGCTGCACCAGGCGCATCCAGGGCGGACAGGGAACACCCGACGATTTGCTGGGTGCCCTGTCCCAGATCGCGAGCCAGGCTAAGCGCGCCAGTGAGATCATCCGCCGCCTGCGGGCCCTGGTCGGCAAACAGCCGCCCAGCCGGGCCGACGTGGATCTGAATCACCTGGTGCGTGAGGTCTGCTCCTTCGTCGAGTTCGAGACTAGCAAGCTAAGTATCCAGATCGAGCTGGACCTGGCCGCCGAGCCTATCCCGGTGCACGTGGACCTGGTGCAGATCGAGCAGGTGCTGCTCAATCTGGTCCGCAACGCCCTAGATGCGCTGGAAGAGTCCCCGGAGTCCGAACGGCGGTTCCTCATCCATACCGGGGCGCAGGGGGCCGAGGCCGTGGTCGCTGTGCGCGACAGCGGCCCGGGGGTGGAGCCGGAGCGCCTCAAGCGCCTGTTTGACCCATTCTTCACCACTAAGCAGGGGGGGATGGGGATGGGGCTGCCGATCAGCCAGACCATCCTCGAGAATCATGACGGACGCATCTGGGCCGAGTCCGAACTCGGCCAGGGTACCATCTTCCACGTCACGCTGCCGCTCGCGGAGTCCGCCGCCGCCGACGCCGACCCCGAGCCGCCAGCCCATACCGCAGCAGGAATCAGCCGATGAGCACCGCCCCCACCGTCTTCGTCGTCGATGACGATCAGGCCATGCGTACCTCCCTGCAATGGCTGATCGAATCTACCGGTATGCGGGTCTTCACCTTCGAGTCCGCCGACGCCTTTCTGGCCGGTTACTACCCGAGGCGCACCGGCTGTCTGTTGGTGGACGTGCGCATGCCCGGCATGAGCGGATTGGAACTCCAGGCCTATATGGCCCGCGAGGGCTATCGTATCCCCGTCATCATCATCACCGGCCACGGGGACGTGGCCATGGCCGTGAAGGCGATGAAAGCCGGCGCCATGGATTTCATCGAGAAACCCTTCCACGACGAGGACCTGCTGCGCAGCATCCGTAAGGCCCTGGAGTACGATCAGCGCCAGCGCGTCGGCCAGGCCGCCCGCGAGGACCTCCAGGCGCGTCTGGCGGATCTGACCCCGCGCGAACACGAGGTCATGAGCATGGTCACGGACGGCAAGTCCAATCGGGAGATCGCCGCCGCGCTCGGGGTTACGCCCAAGACCGTGGAGGCCCACCGGGCTCGGGTGATGGAGAAGATGCGGGCCGAGTCCTTGGCAGAGCTGGTGCGGATGGCGCTGATCGTGGGATGGGAGGAAGGGGCCTGACCAACAAGAGAGGATTTGTCCGCAAATGAACGCAAATGAACGCGAATAAGACAGCGCCGATCCTTCGATCCGGACCCTAATGAGTGATGTGATATGCTCCTCGACTTTGGCCATTTTAGGCGACCCCGATCATCGTGCCAGCTGCAACCGGCAACCAGGGGGCCAGGGTCCGCACAGCGGACTCTGGAGGACCATGGAGCCAATCCGTCTGGTCCGCTACGCGGCCCCGGCGCGGCGG
>JADNEJ010000141.1 GCA_016292295.1 Candidatus Thiodictyon intracellulare | reverse complement strand
CGGGGCTGGCCGGGCCGCCTCTGCGCTGCGCAAACAGACCGGCGAGCCGGTGTTCTGGATCATCTAATCGGTGATGGGCTTCCGCCAGATAGAGGGCATGTAGAGGGCATGAACTGGGACTGCCCCATGGCTCCGGCCCAAGAGCCGGTCAGGTCGGCGACTGCAGCCTGGCCGCTGTCGACGATGCGCAGGGCCTCGATCAGTTTGGTGGTGAAGAGGTCGCGCCGCCGGGCGTCCCAGGCCAGGGTGGCGAGTGCGGCGATGACGGGAAAGCCGCCGGCTTGGGCGCCATAGTCGGTCTCCATCGCCCAGAGTGCCACGAGCAGAGCGGCGGGGACGCCATGACGGCACTGAATATCGGCGAGCAATCGGGCGTGCCTTTGGAGCAATTCCCGGCCGTGGGCAATGCGCGCCGGCGAGACCGCGGCAGTCAGATAGTCAAAGAAGGTGCGGGTGTATTCGCTCTGGCGTCGGTCAAGTGCGAGGACTTGGGGAAGCGGACTGACCCCCTTGAAGGCCGCGTCCAGGATGGACGGTGCTATGCTGAGCGCCAAGCCCTGGGCCCTGAAAACGTCGCGCCAGGCCTCGAACGACACCGGCGGCGTCGGTAACCCCGGGGACGCCGCCTATTCCTGGGCTGGGGTGCGGCCCTGGTCGGGCGGGGCCGCCGACGGCGTCGCGCACACGAGGGCCAGCAACAGCCCCGGGGCCCAGACGCACCGCGGCGAACGGTGGCCAACGACCAGGCGCAATGGCATCGACAGCGAAGAAAGGCTCTCTCTGAGGGGCATCACGCGGGGTCTTGAGGTTGATGATGATCAGTAGAGCCAAGTCCGCACCGCCGCCACCCCGACGCCGGACCAGGCGCCCAGTTGGGTCAGGCCCTGGTGCAACCAGGCCGCCCACTCGCCCCGGGTCGGCAGTTGGGCGAAGTCCGCCGGCGGCGCCAACCAGGCCAGGGCGCCGACCACCGCGGCCATGGCCAGGCTGCTTGCCGGGTCGGTCAGGCTGAAGGGCTTGAGCGCGGTGCCGAAGGAGCGCTTCACCCGGGTGTTGAAGAGGTCCAGGCTGTAGATCTCGTCCAGGCACAGGTGGGTGAGATAACCCAGGCCCACCATCAGGCCGGCGACCCAGGCGGCTTGCGGAGCCTGCTCCAGGAGCCGGTGGCTTATAGTCACCGTCGCCAGCGTGGCGAAGGCGACGGCCAGCCAGGAGTGCCAGATGCCGCGATGGACGGTAAAGCGGGCGAAGGTCTCGAACAACAGGAAGCGCACGCCGAGAAAGAGCCCGAACCAAACCACCGTTAGGTCCAGGGGGCGATAATACCCCACTAGAGGCATGGTCCAGCCGAAGGCCAGGGCCGCCCCCAGGACGCCGAAGAAGGTCCGTCCGGGGGCGGCAATGTCCGCGTCGATATCCGGCAGCACGGCGCCCGTCACCCCCAGGCCCAGGAGCACCAGGGCCTGACCCGGCGGCACCAGATCGAGCCCTTTGAGGGCCAGGACGGCGCCGCCGCTGACGAAGATGCCGACATTGAAATGGGTCTGGAAATTAGCCATGGGGTTCGGGGTCTGAGGGGCACGCGCACGCCGGTGGGCGAGCGGGGGAAGTTGTCCGCGGCGCACCGGTTTCGCGCTAAGCTAAGTAACTAGGCTCATTGCATGAGCCCGTCACCACGGGATTGCACTCACAGATGACGCGCCCATCCTTTCCTGAACCGGACGAGTCCAACGGCTTCCTGGCCGACCACATCGGTCTGCTGCGGCGCAGTTACCGCGCCTTGACCGGACCGGACCTGAGCGACCCCGCCTTGGACGACCGCGGCTCTGCCCGGTCACTGTTCGCGGCGCCCTTTGCGCTGCTCTCGCATGACGCCGGGGCGGACCACATCCTGACCTACGGCAACCGCACCGCACTGCGACTCTTCGATCTCGACTGAGGTCAGCTGACCACCCTGCCCTCGCGCTGCACGGTGCAGCTGTCCGTGCAGGCCGAGCGCGAGCGGCTGCTGCGCGAGGTCACCGCCCGGGGGTACATCGACGACTATGCGGGGGCGCGGATCGCTGCGAGCGGCCGACGCTTTGTGATCGCGGATGCCTGCGTCTAGAACCTCATGGACCCCGCCGGCCGTCAACGAATGAAAAGTCAGTAAGGACAAGGATCGCACCCGAGCGCGCGGTCGCCGATCAGGGTAGACCCTCGAACCGGACACAATTGGGCCGCAGCCGGAACTTATAGCTATGGCCCGCCTTGATATAGGCCAGCCGGCGTCACTCGTTGAAGCCGATGGTGTAGTCAAACCCCGGAAGACGGTCACCGTGGCCGCGGTTTGCGGGTTGGTCACCGGCGGCAAGGGACCCACGAGGCCGCCGGCACAGCCCGCCAGCAAGACGGCGGGCAGGACCGCCAGCGGCGCGGGCAACCGCGCCCTATCGGGCCACCTGGCGAAAGTCCTAGTCATGCGTACCCCACTGATCCCGCCCATTGATCCGACTCCCCGGCGCGACGACGTACCCCACTGATCTCGCCCATTGATCCTCCCAAGCGCGGCGCGGCGACGCCAGGCTTGATCATGCCCGCCCGAGTCGGCGAGCGTCAACCGCACCTTGTCCCACGGGGGGGCAATCCGGTATGGTTCCACCATGCGATTCACCAAAACCGACGAGGACGGCAGCAACCTGGTCCAGGCCTACGGACCCGCGGGTATCCGGATCGGCGGACGGACCTACGGCGGCGCCCTGATCCTGACCCCCGGGCGGATCATCACCGACTGGGGGCCGCGCGACGCGGCCGAGCTAGGATCCGACCACCTCCAGGCCCTGCTCGACCTGGACCCGGAACTGATCGTGCTCGGTACCGGTGCGGTCCAGGTCTTCCCCGCGGCGTCGCTCTACCGCGTCCTGACGGCGCGGCGGGTCGGCATTGAGGTCATGGACACCGGGGCCGCCTGCCGCACCTATAACTTCCTGCTGGCCGAGGGCCGCCGGGTCGTCGCGGGGCTCCTGCCCCTGTGAGTCCTTGGCCGCAGCCAGGCCCAACCGCAACCTCTTGGCACCTAAGTACCGGGCCCTTGCTCAATACTGATCCCGCCCGTCCGGCGACCCAGTCACCATCCCATCGGAGCCGTCCTTTGCATGGACCGTAAATACATCCTCACCATCCTCGTCGCCGGCCTGCTCGGCTTTGTCGGCGCCATGCTCCTGATGCCGCCCACCATCCAGGATGAAAAGGTGCGCCTGCCCTGGCGCGTGACCGCCAACCGCGCCGGGGACACCCAGGTCTTCGGTTTCACCCTGGGCGAGACCCCGCTTGCCGAGTTGCGCCGGTTTTTCGGCGAAGACGGCACCATCAACCTGTTCGATACCCCGGGGGCACGCGAACCCCTGGAGGTCGAGGTCTATTTCGAGCAGGTCTATCTCCAAAGCCTGAGGGCCGACTTCATCATCACGCTGGACGTCGACCAGGCAACGCTCAAGCCCATATACGAACGCGGGCTGCGCATCAGCCAGATGGAAAGCGGTGACAAGAAGATCAAGCTCGACCCGCGGGACGTCGAGACCCTGCTCGCGCGCCCCATCCGCAGCATCACCTACCTGCCCCAGGCACGCCTGGATAACGAGACCATCGAGAAGCGCTTTGGCCCCCCGCGGGAGCGCCGCCTGGACCCCTCCAACGGCATCATCCACTGGCTCTATCCCGATCGCGGCTTCGATATCGCCCGCAACACCAAGGGCAAGATCGTCATCCAGTATGTCAACCGCGCCGACTTCTCACGCCTGGCGGGAGTCCAGGCCCCCGCGGACCCGGGCACGGCGCTGCCCTGAGCAGACCGCTGAACGTCAAGCATATCCCGCGCTCGCGTAGAGTTTTCCAGGACCCTGGCGCCGCCATTGCGATGGCGGAACCGCCGCACGGTCTGCACGAACAGCACCGGTTCGGCCAGTTAGGTCGCCACCTCCGACATCGCCCGCAGACCCGCCTGCCCCCCGCATAAACCGATGCGCGACCCGGCACAGATGCGAGGCATCCCTAATGCCAGGTCCAGCATCTCCATCTCGCCCCGGTCGAGGCCCGCCGGGCGCGGTGCCGGGACCGAAATCGACGCGTGCCGATCCGCCCCCGCTCGCACCAGTGCGGCCCCCGCGGCGCTGAGCCAACAGTTCCGTAACGGCGTGTGGATGGCTTTCACTGATGGAATTCTCATGGATGTCGCTCGCCGCATAATTAGGCCCGTCCAGCGACATTATTTACATAAAAAAGCGCTTTTTTTACAAATTTTTACATCACGGAGTCCGATGCTCGCCGCGGCGCGGGCGCTAGCAGCCTGTCGGACTTCGGGGCCCCGTTGGGGCGGCGGGTCCGGTACACTGTTTGGATAAACAACGATGGCAGGAGTGTTACTGCCGATGCGCCGCTTCCACCCGATGGACCGCGACACTGACTTGC
>JADNEJ010000559.1 GCA_016292295.1 Candidatus Thiodictyon intracellulare | reverse complement strand
GCGCGGTGAACAGCGGCGCAAAGGGCAGCAGAGTCGGTACAATCGAAGCTGGCAGGAGGGGCATCCTTGGGTACGTCCGGTGTTTTGGTCGACCTCGGAATATACACTGTTGATGCCCCGCCTGCCTTCCCCTGCGTGTCCTCGCGTGCTACGGCCACTGGCGGGTGCCACCTGGCCGCGACGAGCGGCCGCCGGAATCCCCTGCTCAGCGCACGCGTCGGCACCGCCGTGGCGTCACGCGTGGGACCGTCGCCCGAATGCAAAAATGGCCGAAGTCGAGCCAAATACTCATGGCGAGTTTCGTCCGTCCGCTCGAAGGCGAGGTAGTCATCGACGCTCAAGAGCAGTGTCGATTGCGGCTGGCCCATGTCGTTTCGCTTCCTTAGAGCAGGTACCCAAGCGGCTCGCAGAGACGGGCGCGAGGCCTCAGTCTCGAAAAGCCCGCAAAAAGGCGGCGAACCGCTCCCCCAGTTCCGGATGGACCAGACCGTACTCGACCGTCGCCTCCAGGTACCCAAGCTTGCTGCCGCAATCGTAGCGCTTGCCCTGGAAGGGGTAGGCGATCACCGGCTCGTGCTCGAGCAGGGCGGCAATCCCATCGGTCAGTTGGATCTCGCCCCCGGCCCCCTCGCCGGTCGCCTCCAACATCTCGAAGACCTTGGGTGTGAGCAGATAGCGCCCCACCACCGCCAGGTTCGACGGGGCCTGCACGGGCGCGGGTTTCTCCACGATCGAGACGACTCGCATCTCACCGTCGGGGCCCGGCTCCACCTTGACGATGCCGTATTGCTTGGTGTCCTCGCACGGGACCTCCTGGACGGCCAGCACGCTGCACCCGTAGCGCGCATAGACCTCCGCCATCTGCGTTACCACGCTCTGGCCCGTACCGCGGATCAGGTCGTCCGCCAGGAGGACGAAAAAGGGCTCATCGCCCACCACTGGCTTGGCACAAAGCACGGCATGGCCCAGGCCCCGGGCCTCGGCCTGACGCAGATAGATGCAGCTCGCCGACGGGGGCAGGATCCGCTGAACGATTTTGAGCAGATCCTTTTTCCCCGCACTCGCCAACTCGGCCTCCAGTTCGTAGGCCTTGTCGAAGTGGTCCTCAATGGAGCGCTTGCTGCGCCCGGTGATGAATACGAAGTGATCGACCCCGGCCGACTGCGCCTCCTCGGCGGCATACTGAATCAACGGCTTGTCGACTACCGGCAGCATCTCCTTCGGGCTCGCCTTGGTGGCGGGCAGGAAGCGCGTGCCCAGGCCGGCGACGGGAAATACGGCCTTACGGATCTTGTTCATGGATCATAAGTCTCCAACGGATGGGAACCTGAGCACAGGCGAGGTCATACGCGGGGTCGGAGTCACGCCGGAACCACGGTCAATTCCTGCTCGATCGCGGCCAGGGCCGCCGCCGGATCGGGCGCGCCGGTGATCGGGCGCCCGATCACTAGATAATCGGCACCGGCCGCAACCGCCTGCGCCGGCGTCATCACCCGCTTCTGGTCGCCCGCCGCAGCCCACACGGGCCTCACCCCCGGGGCCACCAGGAGGAACCCGGGACCCAGGGCGCGCCGCACCAGTGCCGCCTCCTGGGGCGAGCAGACCACGCCTTCGAGACCGGCGCGGCGGCCGAGCTCCGCGAGCCGCAGCACCCGTTCGCGCGGGTCACCGGGGCAGCCGACGGCGGCCAGATCGTCTGCGTCCAGACTGGTGAGCACGGTCACCCCGATCAGTCGGGGCACCGCCCGGCCTGCCGCGCCCATCTGGTCCAGACGCTCACGGGCGGCAGCAATCATGGCGGCACCGCCGGTACAGTGCAGGTTGAGCATCCACACCCCCAGGTCGGCCGCCGCCGCGCAGGCGGCAGCGACGGTGTTGGGGATATCGTGGAATTTGAGATCCAGAAAGACCTCAAAGCCGCGCCTCTGCAGGGTCCGCACGACTGGCGGACCCAGCCGAGTGAAGAGTTCCTTGCCGACCTTGAGCCGACAGCGGGCTGGGTCGAGCTGGTCCACCAGGGCCAGGGCGGGCACCTTGGCCGCGAAGTCCAGGGCGACGATAATGGGTTTGGGATCAGTCATGCCAGCCGGCGCTCGCGCAGGACCTCATCGCCGGGGATGCGCTCCGGCTGTACCGGCTGGACCGTACCCCAGCGCTTGCAGCTCGGGCACTGCCAGTGCAGGGCACGGGCGGAGAAGCCGCAATGATCACACTGATAGACGGGTTGGCGCGTCAACAGGTGCCGCACCACCTCATGCCCCACCCCGGCGCGGTAGGCTGCGTCAGCGCCCTGGGCGAGGGCCGTGCGCGCCTGCAGGTCCAGCAGCCGCTCGAGTGCGGCTAAATCCACGTGGCGGGAAAGATAATCGGTCAGGGTCGCCTTCGCCATCGCCTCGCCGGACGCTTGCAACTGCGCCTCGCTCAGGGCCAGGACCACGGGCCCAGATGGTTCGCGCGCCGCCAGGCCTGCCAGCACGTCGACGAGATCAGTCCGCCCCAGTTCCTCCAAGGCCTGCATCAGCCCGGGCAGGACCTCCGGCACATAGCGCGCGCCCTGGTCAGCGACCCGCAGGAAGAGCGCCAAGGCCGCTTCCCGGTCGCCGTCCGCCAGGGCCATCTGGCCTTCGATGATGGTGGCGCGCACACACTGGGGGTCCACGTCCTGGGCGCGCGCCAGGGCACGCCTGGCCGCGTCGGGATCAGCGCGGCGCCGTGCCTCCTCCGCCAATTCACACTGGTATTGGGCGATCTCGGCCCCCAGCGGTCGCTCGCTGAAGGGTTTGAGGCGCTCCGCAACCTCCAGGCACCGCTCCCAGTCACGCTCCTGTTGATAGATGTCGAGCAGACCGCGCAGGGCACGCTCGCGCTGCAGGCCGATCTCTACCAACTCCTGGAACAGGATCTCCGCCCGGTCGAGCAGGCCGGCGCGCATATAGTCCTGTCCCAACTCGAACAGGGCATAACCGCGCTGTTCGGCGCTCAGGTTGTCACGCGCGATGAGATTCTGGTGGATACGGATGGCCCGATCCGCTTCGCCGCGGCGCCGGAACAGGCTCCCGAGCGCCAGGTGCGTCTCCACCGTCTCCTCGTCGACCGCGGCGAGCTTCAGGAAGACATCGATCGCCTTATCCGGCTGTTCATCAAGTAAATAATTGATCCCACGGAAGAAATCAGAGTCAGCGCCGGGGGGGGTCCGGGCCCTGGCGCCCGGGTCCCGCCGCGCCAGCCACCAACCGGAGGCGGCCGCCACTGGCAGCAGCAGGAAGAGCAGGAACAGCAGGTCGCTCACGGCCGCCCCTCGCTCGCACGCACGTCGCCACCCGTGCCTCCGAGGGGGACGGACCTGCTGGGACGGACGCTGGGTGCAAGGGCATTCACGCCCCCATGATACAGGCATCCCAAAGCGCTCGCATGGGCTGCGGTGACCGGAATGCGGCGCCGCTTGATCCGCCGCCGCGACCCGGTGCAGGATGCGACCCGCGGGGACCCCTGAGGTCCACCCGCCCCCCTGCCGCGTGACATCACTAGGAGCCAGCCCCATGCCAGCCTGCAACGCTAGGACCCACAGCGACGGCGCGCGGCGGACCCGGCTGCTCCTCACCCTGCCCCTGCTGGGTGCGCTCGCCGCCGCCCCCGTCGCTATCCCCGACCCGACTCCAGAGACCCGGGCCGTTGTAGTCGACGCGGTGGAGGCCGCCGCCGCCCTGGACTTCTACAACGCGCGCTGCCGCAGCGACGACTCCGGGCGCCACAGCGATAACCTCAACAAGCAGTTGGTCAGCAAGCTGCGCCTGACCATCGTCACGGTCCAGGACGCCTGGTTTCCGGAACACGGCTACCGCGCCGTGCAGAAGCGCCTGGTGGAGCAATCCGCCGAGCTGCTGCGCCAGGCCGGCGGCTGCAAGCCGGCTAAGGAGGCAGGGCTGCCGGAGCAGCTCAACGAGCGTTACCGCAAGGGAGTGGCGGCGATTGAGGCATTGCCTTGAGGTTTCGAATTGCTCAGCGTCTCCCCTTGTCGAGCTGGACAACAGTCAAAACCGCTGTGCTACTACCGGCGAACAGGCCGGACCACGGTCAGGATCTCCGTCATTGTCGTTCGAGCAGATCACCGCTTAAACTCGGCAGGGGAGATCGGTGCGGGAGAGCCAGGGTTTGCGATGATGTACTCGAGGTTGCCTTGCAAACGCCAGGGCATGGCCTACATTTTTGAGTACCACATCGCGCCGGTTGTGGATTCACTCTAGCAGCCTGTCGGGACTTAGCGACCGGCCCCACCGCCTGAGGCCCGTGAGCGGGCTTTTGCGGCGAAAAAGAGACGGTTTTCGGCTAGAAACGTAGTTTTCTGCGGTGTTTCCCTGACTGCAGACGTAATGCGGCCATCCGTTTCAGGTTCTACGCCAGGCAGACCACAGACCAGCGTCCACTCGCCCTGGACGTTGTCCAGTCCACGGGTGAGAAATTGGC
>JADNEJ010000479.1 GCA_016292295.1 Candidatus Thiodictyon intracellulare | reverse complement strand
CTCTCGCGCGGGTCTTCGCAGGCCAGCGGCACCACCGCGCAGATCTGCTCGGCCGAGAAAATCGGTGGCGTACCGAGCCGCGGGGCATCCGACACCCGCTCCGCGATGCTGGCGTCTGAGTTCTCCGTCCACCGCTGCCGTCAAGCTTGGACTCGTGAGCCGCCGGAGTTGGCGTCCGCAGCCACGTAGGTCGAGCGCATGACCAACCGACTCAAGACCGGGGCTGGCCGGGCCGCCTCTGCGCTGCGCAAACAGACCGTCGAGCCGGTGTTCGGGATCATCCAATCGGTGATGGGCTTCCGCCAATTTCTCACCCGTGGACTAGACAGCGTCCAGGGCGAGTGGACGCTGGTCTGCCTGGCGTGGAACCTGAAACTGAAATGGATGGCCATACTGTGAGACCGGCGTGTGAAACCGGCGGGAAACGCTGACCGCAACGGATGGGCGTCGGTCCTGTGGGTCTTTCTCACATTGCCACTGGCGGTCGCCGCGGAGCGGATCTTTCTGGAGCGCGTCCTCAAGGCTCAGTCAGACGCGGCCGGGCAGATTCTGTTGCGGCAGGCAGCCGCTCTCGACGAGTTGACGGGCGGTCAGCTGGGGCTCATCCGAGCGGCCCTGGGTCTGGATGCAGGGCAGCCCTTTCTGCGGGTCCTGGCCTTGGAGGACCCGGACGCTCGGGTATTGACTGCCGTCAGACCCGCGGCCGACGCGGAGCCGACCTCGATCCGGGACCCCGCGTTCGCCGCCGGGGCGGGCGCGGGCGTGCCCCGGGACCCAGGGGCACGGCTGTTCCTGCAACCGGACCGCCAGGCCGGGCTGCTGCGTGCCTCCCTCGCCCTTACGCCGGCCGGTGCCGCGGCCGGCCGGTCCGGCGGGCGGCTCTATCTGGAATTCGATGTGCGGGCGGCGGAGCAGGCGGCCTGGGCGGAGCGCCTCGCGCCCGCCGGTTGGCTCCCCTGACTGTGCGGCGCTAGGCTGGCCCTGTCCCTGTCGCTCTTGTGGGTTCACTACCAACGCTATCGGCGCCGCGCACGCATGCGCCGCGATGCCGCCGGCCTGAGCGCCGCGGACGCCGGTGCCGCGCCGCCGGCCGATGGGCGGAGCGAACTGACCGATCTGTCCGCTTAAACTGACCGATCTGTCCGCTTAGTGGTGAACCAGTTGGGCCAGCACTGCGCCATGCAGGAGGTCGTCCGGCAGGACGCCGAGGCGCGCTGAAACGCGGCCCTGTCAGTCGCCGGCGAGGGCTACTAGGACTGGGACCTAACCACCGACCGGGTCTTCTACTCGCCGCGCTGGAAGGCGCAGTTGGGTGAGCCACCGGAGGCGATCGGCGACGCCCTCGACGAGTGGACTTCGCGGATTCATCCAGGATGGCCTGGACGCCTGTCGCAACACCTTCGCCCGCCACCAGGCCGGCGTGGGGCCGGACTTCGAGTATGAGTTCCGGCTGCGTGCCAAGGATGATACCTGGCGCTGGTTCCAGTGCCGCGGGTGGATCACGCGCCGCAACTCCAACGGGTGCGGGTTACGCATGATCGGGACCCAGGCGGACTTGACCGAGCCCAAAGAGGCCGAGCGCACCCTGACCTACCTAGTCGGCCTGGAGACCATGCTGGCGGAGACCTCCCGTACCTTGCTGGCGGCGCAGCCGGAAGCGGTGGACCAGGCGTTGGAACGGGTCCTGGGGGCCTTGGCACGGCGCCTTGACGTGGAGCGCGCCTGTATCTACGCGCTGAGCGCGGACGGTCAAGGGCTCACCGCTACCCATGAGTGGTGCGCGGTGGATATCCCGGAGCGGCGTCTGGGCACGGACGCCGTGTCGGTGTCCGGACTGCCTCGTTGGATGAAGACCCTGCGCCACGGGGAGGAGGTCCAGATCGACGACCTGAATTACCTGCCCGGAGCCTGGGGGCGAGACCGCCGGGTCCTCGCGGACCAGGGTGTAAGCGCCATCGTAGCGGTGCCACTGGGCGTTGGTGCCAGGCTTGCGGGCTGCGTGGTGGCGGAGATGGTGCGCGCGCCGCGGGAGTGGTGCGAGGAGGAGGTGCGCGCTCTGCGCCTCTTGGGCGACCTGATCGGGGCTGCCCTGGAGCGGCGCAAGTTTGCGCAGGCGCTGATGGAGAGTCGGCAACGCATCGAGCACGCGGCGCTCTTCGACCCACTGACCAGTCCGCCCAACAGCGTCCTGCTGAGCGAGCGAATGCGCACCGCCATGGGCGCGGCCATGGCGGGGGGACGGAGCTGGCCATCTGCTCGCTGGATCTGGACGGATTCAAGTCACTGAACGAGGCCCATAGCCAGGAGGTCGGCGACCTGATCCTGCAGGCCGCCGCCGCCCGGCTGCGTCTGCAGGTGCGCGAGAGCGACAGCGTGACGCGTCTGAGTGGAGACGAGTTCATCCTGTTCTTGGGCGGGTTCGAGAGCCCGCAGGAGTACGCCAAGGTGCTCGATCCCCTGATCATAGTCCTGGGTCAGCCGTATCAGGTCGTGAGCCGGGAGCTACGGGTGACCGCCAGTGTCTGGGTCACCCTGTATCCGCGCGACGCGGCCGACGCTGACACCCTGTTGCGCCACGCCGATCACGCCATGTACCGGGCCAAGCAGCGCGGGCGCAATCGCTACCTCTTCTTCAATCCCAGCCGCGATCGGCGCGCCCGTGCTCGCCACTCGCAGTTGGAGCAGAGCGGCGCGGCGATCGACGGCGACGAACTGGTGCTCTTCTGCCAGCCCCAGGTGGACATGCGCCGCCGCCGGATTATCGGGGCCGAGGGCCTGGTGCGCTGGCAGCATCCGCAGCGGGGCCTGCTGTCGCCGGCCGCCTTTATCCCGCTCCTCGCCGGGACCGCGGTGCAGCAGCGCCTGGACTGATGGGTGCTGGAGCGGGGTCTGTACCAACTCACTCAGTGGCAGGTGTCAGGGCTCGACCTGTCGCTGAGCCTTAACATCTCCGCCCGCTCGGTTCAACACGCGTCTTTCGTCCACGACCTGGGCGAGCGTCTGGCGCGCCACCCAGGCCTGACGCTGAACTCACTGTCGCTGGAGATCCTGGAGTCCGAGGCCCTGGTGGATCTGGACACGGTGGCCCGCGTCATTGAGCACTGCACAGGGTTGAGAGTGTGCTTCCCCTCGACGACTTCGGCACCGGCTATTCCTCCCTGACCTATTTCCGGCGCCTGCCGGCCCAAGTCATCAAGATTGATCAGACCTTTGTGCGCGACATGCTGCGCGCCCCGGACGACCGCAATATTGTCGAGGGAGTGGTGGGGCTGGCCCGTACCTTTCAGCGCGAAGTGATCGACGAGTGGGTGGAGTCCGCCGCCCACGATCTGATGCTGTTGCGGATGGGTTGTGATCAGGCGCAGGGCTATGGGATAGCGGAACCTATGCCGGCGGCCCTGCTGCCGGAGTGGGTGGCGGGCTATCGCTTTCCGCTACTGTGGTGTCTGAACCCGGATTTCGACTGGTCCAGGGCGACCTTAGACCTGCTGAGCGCCGAGTCCGATTATCGGGACTGGGTGGCGCATCTGGTCCGTGCTGTCGGCCCCGGCCCCGGCGCCAAGACGGGGACGGCGACTCTATGGCGACCGGGACGACTTTCGCCGACGGGAGCCCCTGCACCGGGCGGTGTCTGAACTGGGCCTGGAACTGTGGGCAGCCCGCGACCAGGGGCAACCGACCGCGGGCCGGATCGCGGACTTGGTCGCGGCGCGCGACCGGTGCATCATCGGCCTGCAAGCCCTGCAGGAGGGGGTCCTGGGCGAGGCAGTGGCAGTGCATTTATATAGTCTATATTGCCTCCTTTAATTGTTTCCCAGGGACCGGCTCGCCAATAATCGGGCGCTTGGGGGGCTGAGCGCCATCGCTGTCCCTTAAACGCTATTTGCGTTCATTTGGTGACAATCACCGGATTTAATCGCCATGAGCTTCAAGACCGCCGACCTTTATGACCAGTTTGAGACCCGGGTACGGGTCTGCGATCCCCTGTTTCGGGACTTCGGCGGACACCGGGCCTTTTGCGGCGCGGCTGTCACCGTCAAGTGCTTCGAGGACAACACCCAGATCAAGTCGATCCTGGCCGACTCGGGGGGCGCACGGGTGCTGGTGGCGGATGCCGGTGGGTCGCTGCGCTGTGCCATGCTCGGCGACCTGATCGGGGCTGCTGCGGTGGCCCAGGGCTGGGCCGGGGTGATCCTCTTCGGGTGCGTGCGCGACACCGATGCACTCGCCGGGATGGCCCTGGGCGTCAAGGCGCTTGCCGCCAACCCGCGCAAGAGCCAGCGCCGCGGGGAGGGGCAGCGGGACCTGCCGGTTACCTTCGCCGGTGTCTGCTTCGCCCCCGGTGACTGGGTCTATGCGGACGGCGACGGCATCCTGGTCGCTGATACGCGACTGCACCCGGCGGACTGAGAGGTATCCAAATGCCATTAATTTAGGCCCCGCTTACCGGCAGCGCTTGAAGTTGGGGTGGAAAC
>JADNEJ010000123.1 GCA_016292295.1 Candidatus Thiodictyon intracellulare | reverse complement strand
GATGCAGCAGTGCGGTCATCCCGCTGGCGGTGTAGGTGACGCCAAATTCCTCATCCACCCACGTGGCGACACCCTTGGCCGTCAACTAGATCGGTCAGGAAGGTTCCGTCGAGCGGCGCAAGGTCGTTCTCCACTAGTGCGTCGAGCACCCCGAATTCAGGCAGGCTGCCCTCGTCCGAGAGTATCGGCCCCAGAACGGGCGCCTCCGCGGCCGTGACTGCAAGTGCCGTGGACTGACCAACCCCGCCCTTCAGGCTTGCAAAGGCAAAGCGCGGCGGGGGCGGTGCTGCCGGAAAAAGGGCGCGTAGCCAATCCGTTCCGATCAGTCGGCGATCCAGAAGCCGGACGCGATAGGCACCGGCGGTGACAAGTCAGGGCGGTAGGATCCGCCAGGATTTGGGCGACACCGTAGTCGCCAGTCCCAGCGGCGACCCGATCCGACCGTGCATAGGGGCCAAGGGCCAGGCGAAGCCGGTCTGGCAGGGTATTGACCGCCGCCTCGTCCAATTCGCAGGCCGTGAAGAAACAGAGGCGACCGGCGGCGTCTCTGAGTGCGACGCCGCTGGACAACGCATCTTCCCCAAGCTGCGCTGCGACCGCTTAAGCCAGCGCGGGGAGGCTATCGTCGAATCGGATCGTCATCGTTGTTTCCTCAGGTGCCGACTGAAGTTTCCGGCTTTTCCAGGGGGGGGCACCGGAGGGGCGGGAGGGAAGGAGGGGTTTGCGGAGATCCACGCAAACCCCTACGAAAACTCCAGACCCAAAGTGTTTGGCCCTGCTCTGGTTTCAGAACCAGGAAACTTCAGGTGCCGATTGCTGCAATGGGGCCTTGATCATAATTCCGCCCACCTTGTTCAGTCCCGGCGTGGCCGCTCCCTTTCAGAACATGGTCTTGCGCGCGTAAACCCACATGGGCCGACCGGCCTTGGGCGGACTTGTGATCAAGGCCCCACAATGGCATCGCGTGCCTGGGCCTGCCAATCCCTGACCCAGGCATCTTGGATCTCACTGGCGTTGCAGTAGCGCATGTCGGTATCCCAATGGTTCATCAACGCCTCATTCGCTATCAATTTCAGGAGCGGACCGCCGCGACGGCTCTCCAGGCGATCACGCACCATGGTGCGCAGTTCCGGAAAATGGGCATAAAAATGGTCCTCGCGCCGCGGGCCTTGGGGAACCAGACCTGCCTCGCGCATCATCGCCTTGAATGCGCACTCCGCGGCAATCCCGTAAAGGTAGCCCGCGACCCGTCGGCACGGTTCTACGGCGAGCGCGTCGGCCGCGGCGAGGTGGCGACGAGTCGCGGCTGGAAGGTCAGGGGTATAGCTCATCGACTCCAGATCGGTTACGAGTAAACCCAAGAAGCGTAATTCATTGCCAGGCGGGACGGGGCGGATGCTCCTTCCCGCCCGCAACTGCGATGCCGCGTTTCCCGCCCGGCCCGTCACGGCTGAAGCCGCTCCCACAGCGTCGCTGCGCGACTCTTGCGGTGAGGCATCGGCCTGCGGTGCGGGACTGTCCCGCGCCGCAGGGAATCGCAGGTCGTCTGCACGTCAGGCCTTGCGCCGCCGTTTCGCGTCCGCTTTGTGACCCTCGGCCGGTGCCTCGCTCGGCGCCAGCACGAAGTCGATCTTGCGATCGTCCAGATTCACCGCGGCCACCTGGATGCGCAGCCGATCGCCCAGGCGGTAGACATTCCCGCTGCGTTCGCCCTGGAGGCGGTGGCCAATGGGGTCGAAGTGGTAGTAGTCGTTGTCGAGCGCAGTGATGTGGACCAGGCCGTCGATGTGGATGGCGTCGAGCTGCACGAAGATGCCGAAGGAGGTGACGCTGGTGATGGTGCCGTCGAATTGCTCACCCAACTTGTCCTGCATGAACTCGCATTTGAGCCAGTCGTTGGCGTCGCGGGTAGCCTCGTCGGCGCGCCGCTCGGTGCCGGAGCAGTGTTCGCCGATCTGCTGCAGGTCGGACTTGGAATAATCGAGATCCGCCGCGGTGCCGTCCGCCAGCAGGTGCTTGATGATGCGGTGGACGATCAGATCCGGGTAGCGGCGGATGGGGGAGGTGAAGTGGGTGTAGGCACCGTAGGCGAGGCCGAAGTGACCCACGTTCTCCGCGCTGTACATGGCCTGCTGCATGGAGCGCAGCAGCACCGTTTGGATCAGGGCCCGGTCGGGCCGATCCTTGACCTCGCGCAGCAACTGGGCATAGTCCGCAGCGACCGGCTTTCCCCCGCTCGGGAGCTTAAGCGCAAGTTGGCCCAGGAATTCGCGCAGGTCGCTTAGCTTCTCCTGGCTCGGCAGGTCGTGGATGCGATAGATGGCCGGGATCTTCTTGCGTTCGAAGTGCCGCGCCGCGGCCACGTTTGCGGCCAACATGCACTCCTCGATCAATCGATGGGCGTCGTTGCGTACCACCGGGACCACGGCGCTGATGCGGCCCTGCTCGTTGAATTCAAATTTGGTCTCGGTGCTGTCGAAGTCGATGGCGCCGCGCTCCACCCGGGCAGCGTGCAGCACCAGGTAGAGTGCGTGCAGGTCCTGGAGGTGGGGCAGCACCGCCTGGTAGCGTTCGCACAGGACCGGGTCCCGGTCTACGATCATGGCCGCCACCTGGTCATAGGTGAGGCGTGCCTTGGAGCGCATCACCGCCTGGAAGAAGCGGGTGCGGGTGACCTTGCCCTCGGCGTCGATGTACAGCTCCGCGGTCATGCAGAGCCGGTCCACGTCCGGGTTCAGGGAGCACAGGCCGTTGGACAGGACCTCCGGCAGCATGGGGATGACCCGGTCCGAGAAATAGACAGAGTTGCCCCGCTCCAGGGCCTCGGTGTCGAGCGCGGCGCCGGGGACCACATAGGAGGAGACGTCAGCGATGGAGACCAGGAGCTTCCAGCCCTTGGGCTTGCGCTCGCAGTAGACGGCGTCGTCGAAGTCGCGGGCGTCTAACCCGTCGATGGTCACCAGCGCGAGCTTGCGGAGATCCGTGCGGCCCGCCTTGACGGACTCGGGTACCTCAGGGGTGAGTCCGGCGATCTCGGCTTGGACCTCCGGCGGCCACTCCACCGGCAGGTCGTGGGCGCGGATGGCGATGTCGGTCTCCATTCCCGGGGCCATGTGGTTGCCCAGGACCTCGCGGACCCGGCCTATGGGCTGGGTGCGGCTGGTCGGCTGGTCAGTGATCTCGGCCACCACGATTTGACCGTGGGTGGCGCCGCCCAGGCGGTCACTGGGGATGATGACGTCGTGAGAGAGGCGCTTGTTGTCCGGCGCTACGAAGCCCACGCCGCTCTCCTGATAGAGACGGCCTACGACGGTGCGGGTGTTGCGCTCGAGCGTCTCCACGAGCGAGCCCTCCAGGCGCCCGCGGCGGTCGCGCCCGCTGACACGCACCACGACCCGGTCCCCGTGGAACAGTGTTTTCATGTCTTTAGGGTAGAGATAGAGGTCGTCGCCACCGTCGTCCGGCCGCACGAAGCCGAAGCCGTCCGGATGACCGATCACCCGCCCGGCGATGAGATCCTTGTAGTCGACGATGCAGAAAGCGTCCTTGCGGTTGCGCAGGAGTTGGCCGTCCCGGACCATGGCGCCTAAGCGTCGTTCCAGGGCGATGAGGTCGGGTTCTGTCGCTAGTTCCAGGGCCGCCGCGATCTCGGCGAAGGCGAGCGGGGCGCCGTGGGCGGTTAGGGTGTCGAGGATGAACTCCCGGCTCGGGATGGGGTTCTCGTATTTTTTCGCCTCGCGCTGGCGGTTGGGGTCCTTGTCCCTGGCGTTGGCGCCGGTCTCCCGCGTGTTCTTGGAGGGGGGCTTAGGGGCGCGCTTGGGCGCAGTTGCGGCGGCGCCTGGCGCCTCACCCGGCGGGGCATCCGCCCGGGGGGCCTCTTGGGCCGCCTTGGCCGCGGGCTTGCGGCGGGGCTGGGGCTTCTTGGGCGGCGGCAGGGCGGCCGCGGCCTGCTCGGAATTTGGGGGAACGGCCTGCGGATCCGCGGCCTGGCCTTCTGTCTGCTTGTCGGTAGTTTTGCGTCTGGTCACGTGGTAGTGCTACTGAGTATGTCTTTGGTCTGCGGCTAAGACCGCGTAGTGTATCGTTGACAAGCCAGCCCTGTCTCACTAACATGAAAGCTCCCGTCAGGTCGCCTCTCTACCCGTGAGTCGTCCCGATCCGGAAAAGCCGAGATGGCGGAATTGGTAGACGCGCTAGTTTCAGGTATTAGTGGGGTAACCCGTGGAGGTTCGAGTCCTCTTCTCGGCACCAACTCTTAATCAGGCAACAGGCTGATCAAAAAACGCAAGAAGGCGCTGTGCGAACAGCGTATTTTTTGTTGTCTGCGGCTTGGCTCCCGATTGCCTGCGGGGTCGGTGGGGCGGCCCCCGGGCCCACCCCCCCCCCCCCGGGGGGGGGGGGCCCCCCCCCCGCGGCCCCCCCCCCGCCCGCCCCGCCCCGCGCCGCGGGCAACCTCAAGGGGGTGATCGGCCGGG
>JADNEJ010000574.1 GCA_016292295.1 Candidatus Thiodictyon intracellulare | reverse complement strand
CAAAAGCCCGTCCAAGGGCCTCAGGCGGTGGCGCCGGTCGCTAAGTCCGACAGGCGGCTAGGCCGCGCCCGTGGACGCGACCGACCGCATCCATGAGATCCGCGATCTGCTGTTCTTCTGCGTCAATCTGGCCCGTCATCTGGGGGTCGACGCGGAACAGGCCCTGTGCGCCGCCAACTACCGCTTCGAGCACCGCTTCGCCCATGTCGAAGCCGGCCTGAACAGGGCCGGCCTGCAACTGGGACCCGCCGTGCGTGACGAGATGAAAACGCTGTGGGAAGAGGCCTTGATCATGATTCCGCCCACCTTGTTCAGTCCCGGCGTCGCCGCTCCCTTGCAGAACATGGTATTGCGCGCGTAAACCCACATGAGCCGGCCTTGGGCGGATTTGTGATCAAGGCCGTGGGAAGAGGCCAAGTCAATCCGTTAGCCGTCAGTGTCCTGTCATCTCTATCTCCTATCTCCTATCCCCTACCCCCTATCCACTAATCAAACCGCCATGAGCTATCTCGACAAGGTCCGTGCCTGTAATACCTGGAACCCGGGGGAATTCATCCCCTGGACCCTGGCGGGCGAGCGGATCGGCTCGGTGCGGCCGAGCTTTGCGCAAGAACTGCGGCGCTGGCCAGACCAGTTCCGCGTGGACGCCCACCGGGTCGACTGGGCCGGTGCCCCGGACGGTTTCCAGACACGCACACGGATGCTGGCGCAGGTGGTCCAGACCCTGGTCGAGATGGGGCTGATCTACCCCCAGCACGGCGAGTCCTACGCGGTGACCCCGGGTCGGCGCGATCAGGCGCGCTGTCTCATCGACCGCGCCGCCGCCCCCTGGTTCGGTGTGCGCGCCTTCGGACAACACCTCAACGGTTTCGTGCGCACGGAGCACGGGATCGAGCTGTGGGTCGCCCGGCGCGCCGCCAATCGGCTGGTCTATCCGCTGCACCTGGACAACATGGTGGCCGGCGGCCTGCCCCACGCCGTGACACTGCGCGACAACCTGCGCAAGGAGTGTCGGGAGGAGGCGAACATCGAGCCTGAGCTTGCGAATCTGGCGGAGCCGGTCGGCGCCGTCACCTACTGCCGAGGGGCGCGGGACGGGCTCAAACCGGACGTGATGTACTGCTATGACCTGGAACTTGCGGCCGACTTCGTGCCGCACTGCACCGACGGGGAGGTGGAGTCCTTCACCCGCCTGCCGCTGGCGGCGGTGGCCCAATTGGTGCGCGACACCGATGAGTTCAAACTCAACTGCAATCTGGTGGTGATCGACTTCCTGGTTCGCCACGGCGGTATCGATCAGGAGGACCAGGACTATCTGCCGATCATCCAAGGCTTGCGCTCCTGCTTGCCCTGAGGCGGCGCAAGGTTCATCGTGACACGGTTTTCGAGTCCCCCAGGCCGCCCCGCGGCGAGGTCAGCATGAATCGAGTTTCCACCCCCTCCAAGTCCCGGCTCCCGCGCCGTACCACAGTCCCGGTGCGCATCGGCCAGGTTACCGTCGGGGGCGAGTCCCCGGTCGTGGTCCAGTCCATGACCAACACCGATACCGCCGACGTGACCGCCACCGTGCGCCAGGTCGCGGACCTAGCGCAGACCGGCTCCGAGCTGGTACGCCTCACCGTCAACACCGAGTCCGCCGCCCGCGCCGTCGCCCCCATCCGCGCGCAGCTCGACGCCGCCGGCTGCACCGTTCCCTTGATCGGTGACTTCCACTTCAACGGTCATCGCCTGCTGACCGATTATCCGGAGTGTGCGCAGGCCCTGGCCAAGTACCGCATCAATCCGGGCAACGTCGGCAGCGGCGAGAAGCGCGCCAGTCAGTTCGCGACCATGATCAAGATCGCCTGCCGCTATGACCGCCCGGTGCGCATCGGCGTCAACTGGGGCAGCCTGGACCAGGACTTGATCGTGCGCATGATGGACGCCAATGCCCGCGGCCCTGCCCCGCGGCCGGTCGAGGCGGTGATGCACGAGGCCATGGTGGAGTCCGCCGTCGCCAGCGCCGCCCGCGCGGTCGAACTGGGCCTGCCCAAGGACCACATCGTCCTGTCCTGCAAGATGAGCGGGGTGCAGGACCTGATCACCGTCTACCGGATGCTCGCCGTCCGCACCGACCAGGCCCTGCACCTGGGGCTCACCGAGGCCGGGATGGGCTCCAAGGGCATCGTCGCCTCCACCGCCGCGCTCGCCATCCTGTTGCAGGAGGGCATCGGCGACACCATCCGCGTCTCGCTCACCCCCGCCCCGGGGGAGGCGCGCACCCACGAGGTCCAAGTCGCGCAAGAGATCCTCCAGACCATGGGCCTGCGCTCCTTCGCCCCCATAGTCACCGCCTGCCCCGGGTGCGGGCGTACTACCAGCGACACCTTCCAGCACCTGGCCCAGGACATCCAGACCTATCTGCGCGAGCAGATGCCCGCCTGGCGCACCCGCTACCCGGGGGTCGAGACCATGCAGGTGGCCGTGATGGGGTGCGTGGTGAACGGCCCCGGGGAGAGCAAGCACGCCAACATCGGCATCAGCCTGCCCGGCAGCGGCGAGCACCCCGCCGCACCCGTCTATGTGGACGGCGAGAAGGTCGCGACGCTGAAGGGCGACGACCTGGTTGGGCAATTCAAGCGCATGGTGGACGAGTACATCGAGCGGCATTACGGCTGACTCCGGCCCTCTGGGAGCGCCGCACCCCAGTGCAGCGCGGCCTCGCTAACGACCACGTCCGTGCGTGCCGGCGATCGGCCCCGCCGCTCTGAAGTACGCCGCCCCCAGTTCGACGATAACCACCACCCCCCGGAGCCCAACCATGCGCATGTTCGACGCCAACCCACCGGTTCTACGTGACCTGAAAGACGAAAGCGAGGTCCTGGCCGAAAAGGACGCCGGCGACTTCACTGTCATCACCGCCCGCCACCCGACCCTGGGCAAACTGGTCCTCATCCGCGGCCGCACCGGTGCCGGGGTGGTGGTCGAAACCGAGGAATGACGGGGCGCGGCCTTGGTCATGATCCCGGCTATGCATACTCAACCCAGGCGTGACACCCCGTAGGATGGGCAGAGCGATGCCCATCGTCTGCGCTGAAAAACCCCGCCGGGCCGCACGCAATCTCGGGAGACAACCATGGCGAATCACGCTGCACGAGCAAGCGATAGCGACGACGGCGCCGTCAGTGCCTTCGTCGTGGTCGGCATCCTGCTGTCATCCGCGGCGATGGCCGACACCGACGCTACGCAGTCCGCGGTCAAGCCTTCCGAACCCTCGGTAGCTGTGCAGGCTTCGGCAGATGGTCCGATCACCCTTCCAGCGGGCTGGACCACGACGGCGGTCTGCGCCTCGCCGGTCTGTCGCTGGAACAGCCGTGCCCTGGACCTCTGCGTCAAATATCGTCGCAACCCGCTGCGCATCGCCCGCACCCTAGCCTTGCTGCACGCGGCGATGGCGGACGCGCTTGCAGCGGCGGCGCCAGACGCGGACCCCGACCTGTCGGTGGTCGCCGCAGGTGCCGCGGCGGGTCCGGTACTCGATCATCTGTTCCCCTTGGAGACGCCCGGCCGCTTTCAGGCCATGGCCTGGGCGGACTTTGCCCGGATCAGCACATCTCCCGGGACTGACCAGGCGCCGGCGAACCGCGCCCGCGAAGCCGGCGCCGCGGCGGCGCAGCACGCCATCGCCCGGGCCCTGCGCGACGGGAGCGACCTGGTCTGGGACCCGCGGCAGCGGCTCGCCCCGGTGCCTGGGTCTTGCGCGACGCCGGGGAGCTGCAACCGCCGTTGCCGGTTGCCTACGACAGCCCCGCCTATTGGGCCGAGACCGCCGAGGTGCTGGCGGTCGCCCGCACCCTGACGCCCGCACAGGCGCCGGTGGCGAACGACTGGAACCTGGGCCAAAGCTCAGTAGCTCAGTGACGCCGGCCGGGGTCTGAAACCTCAAGGCACGGATTTTGATGGAGAGGCAATGCTTGAACCAGGTCCAGAGTGCCCGGGTACTGGCGGTCCTGAACCTGCCGATGGCGGATGCCACGCTCGCCTCTTGGCGGGCCAAGTTCACCTATTGAACCCAGCGCCCCGTGACCGCCAGCCACGAGCGTCTGGACCCGGACTGGCTGCCCCATCTGCTGACCCCCGCCTTTCCGGGCTATGTTTCCACCCATGCCGTCGTATCGGGTGCCGCCGCCGCGGTGCTGGCCGCCTACTTCCCGGAGTCGGCCGCCGCCCTCCAGGTCGCGGCGGACGAAGCGGCACTGTCACGCCTCTATGGTGGCATCCACTTTCGCAGCGACAACGAGGAGGGACTCAAGCTCGGCCGGGGGTCGGGCGCCTGACCCTGGAGCGTCTGTATGGCGACCGACTCGTCTAGCCCCTCGCCTCGCAGCCCCTTGCGCCCTTGCTGCATCCGACCGACAAGCGAACAGAGGAGGACTCGCGGCGGACCACGCTTGTCTCCCCGCGATGAGATGGTCCTCGCCACGCTTGATCCAACCATATCCGAGTACCGGGTTGTGCTGTGG
>JADNEJ010000509.1 GCA_016292295.1 Candidatus Thiodictyon intracellulare | reverse complement strand
CGCCCGGCATCTGGGCTAAAGTTTCTCGCGGCAGGATCTTCGGACATTTTTTACTACCCTCGGTTAATTTGCACTTCCAAGGGTATGAAAGTTCAGAGGTCCTGCCAATCCCTTCGACGCTTATGACTGACTTCAACGCTTGGTATTGGGCGGATTTATGATCAAGGTCGCCAGCGCCTTGCCCAACAACGCCCGCGCCTGCGCGGGCGTGAGCGTCTCCAAATCGGCGTCGTCGAATTGTCTGAGGTCGTGATCGCTCAGGTGCATGGTAGTAGCGTGGCGGCGCTTTCTCGCTCTCGTTTAGGAGTTTATGCCATATTTTGGCACGGCCGTCGAGCTATATCGCGTAGGCTTATGATCGTCTAAGAGGGCTAAGAACAGGGGGGGCTAAACGGCTACCAATCGATCAGCCCACCCACACCCGCGCATTCCGAAACATCCGCATCCAAGGCCCATCCGACCCCCAATCGTCCGGGTGCCAGGAGTGCTGGACGGTGCGAAAGACCCGCTCCGGGTGGGGCATCATGATAGTGACCCGCCCGTCGCAGCTCGTGAGACCGGCGATGCCGTCCGGGGAACCGTTGGGGTTGGCGGGGTAAGCGTGGGCGATGCGCCCGTCATTCTCCAGGTAACGCACGGCCACGCCGCCGCGAGCCGCGGCCAGGTGCTCGCCGTCGCGGAACTCGGCCCGGCCCTCGCCGTGGGCCACGGCGATGGGCATCCGGGAACCGGCCATGCCGGCCAAGAGGATCGAGGGGGTCGGCAGGACCTCGACCATCAGGGTGCGCGCCTCGAACTGCTCGGAGCGGTTGCGCACGAAGTGCGGCCAGTAGCCGGTGCCGGGGATCAACTCGTAGAGGTTGGAGAGCATCTGGCAGCCGTTGCACACCCCCAGGGTAAAGGTATCGGGCCGCTCGAAGAAGGCCTGGAACTGTTCGCGCGCCAGTGGGTTATAGAGGATGGTCTTGGCCCAGCCCTCGCCGGCACCCAGGACGTCGCCGTAGGAGAAGCCGCCGCAGGCGGCCAGGCCGCGAAAGCGCGCCAGGTCCACTCGCCCGCTGATGACGTCGGACAGGTGCAGATCCACGCACTCGAAGCCGGCGGCGTGGAAGGCGGCGGCCATCTCCAGTTGGCCATTGACGCCCTGATCGCGCAGGATGGCGATGGCCGGGCGGGCGCCGCGCTCAAGAAACGGGAAGGCGAGGTCATCCTCCGGGTCGAAGCACAGACGCGCGCTCAGGCCCGGGTCCTCGCTCTCGATGCGCTCATAGGCCTCGGCAGCACAGTCCGGGTGATCGCGCAGCCCCTGCATCCGGAAGCTGGTCTCGGACCAGACCGACTGGAGCCCGGCGCGGCTGCCGCAATAGAGTACCTCGCCGTGACGGCGCAGCCGGATGGCCTCGCCCTCGTCCAGGGTGCCGATGACGGGGCTTGAGTCCTCCAGGCCATGCTGGGCGAGGATCAGGAGCACCTCATCGGTGTCCGCATGACAGACCTGGATCACCGCGCCCAGTTCCTCGCTGAACAGGGCGGCCAGGTCACTCGACCCCACGGGTGCCAGGTCTAGGTCCATCCCGCAGCGCCCGGCGAAGGCCATCTCGCAGAGGGTCGCCAGCAGTCCGCCGTCGGAACGATCGTGATAGGCCAGCAGCAGCCCCTCGGCGTTCAGCTCCTGAATCGCCGCGAAGAAACGCTTGATGAGATCCGGGTCGTCCAGGTCCGGCACCCCATCGATGGCAGGGTCCCCGAGTTGCCCGTAGACCTGGGCCAAGCAGGAGCCGCCGAGGCGGTTCTTCCCCTGCCCCAGATCGATCAGGATCAAGTCCGTGTCCCCCCGGTCGGTGCGCAACTGGGGCGTCAGAGTGGCACGCACGTTCGTTACTGGGGCAAACGCGGAGACGATCAGCGACAGGGGCGCGGTCATGGCCCGCGGCGTACCGTCGGTACCAGCCCAGACGGTCTTCATGCTCATGGAGTCCTTGCCGACGGGGATCGCTATCCCTAAGGCCGGACAGAGTTCCAGGCCGACGGCGCGCACCGTGTCGTAGAGTCGGGCGTCCTCACCCGGATGCCCGACGGCGGCCATCCAGTTGGCGGAGAGCCGGACCTCAGGCAGCCCGGTGATGGCCGCCGCCGCGATGTTGGTGAGCGCCTCCCCCACCGCCATGCGCCCGGCCGCCGGGGCGTCCAGGAGCGCCAGCGGGGTGCGCTCCCCGAGCGCCATGGCCTCGCCGGTGAAGCCGCGGTAATCGCTCGCGGTGACCGCGCAGTCGGCGACCGGCACCTGCCAGGGACCGACCATCTGGTCGCGCGCCACCAGGCCGGTGATGCTGCGATCCCCGATGGTGATTAGGAACGATTTATCCGCGACTGTCGGCAGCGCCAGGACGCGGGCGATGGCATCGTCCAGGTGAATGGCCTTGAGATCGAGCGGCGTCCGCGGCGGGGTCAGGCGTGCCGCCTCGCGGTGCATCCGCGGCGGCTTGCCGAACAGGATCTGCATCGGCAGGTCGATCGGGTCCTCACCCAAGTGCGCGTCCGTCATGGACAGATGGGCCGGCGTGAGCGCCTCCCCGACCACGGCATAGGGGCAACGCTCACGTTCACAGATCGCCTGGAAGCTCGCCAGCTCCTCGGCGGCGATGGCGAGCACATAGCGCTCCTGGGCCTCGTTGCACCAGATCTCCAGGGGCGTCATGCCCGGCTCGGCGCTCGGCACTCGGCGCAGCTCGAAGCGCCCGCCCCGGCCGCCGTCGTGCAACAGTTCAGACAGGGCGTTGGACAGCCCCCCGGCGCCCACGTCGTGGATGAAGAGAATCGGGTTGGCCTCACCGCGCGCCCAGCAACTGTCGATCACCTCCTGACAGCGGCGCTCCATCTCCGGGTTGGCACGCTGCACCGAGGCGAAATCCAGCGCCGCGGCGGAAGCCCCCGAGGTCATGCTGGAGGCCGCCCCGCCGCCCAGGCCGATCAGCATGGCCGGACCCCCAAGCACCACCAGCGGGGTGCCTGCCGAGAAGGGCCTTTTCGCGACGTGCTCGGTGCGGATGTTGCCGATGCCGCCCGCCAGCATGATGGGCTTGTGATAACCGCGCAGCTCCGGGGCCCCGTCTGGGCCTGGGATCTTCTGCTCATAGGTGCGGAAATAGCCGGCCAGATTGGGCCGCCCGAATTCGTTGTTGAAGGCAGCCGCACCGATGGGGCCTTCCAGCATGATCTCCAGCGCCGAGCAGATGCGCCCGGGCCGCCCAAAGTCCTGCTCCCAGGGCTGCTCGCCGCCGGGGATGCGCAGGTTGGAGACCGAGAAGCCGGTGAGGCCCGCCTTGGGCTTGGCCCCGAGCCCGGTCGCCCCCTCGTCGCGGATCTCCCCACCCGCACCGGTGGCCGCCCCCGGGTCCGGGGCTATGGCCGTGGGGTGATTGTGGGTCTCCACCTTCATCAGGATATGGATGAATTCCTCATGCTCCCCATAGATGCCGGTCACCGGGTCCGACAGGAAGCGCCGCCCATCCCAGCCCTCCATCACCGCGGCATTGTCCCGATAGGCGGAGAGGATCCCGGCCGGGGCGCGCTCGGTGGTATTGCGGATCATCTGGAACAGTGACTGATCCTGCCGCACCCCGTCGATGGTCCAGTCGGCATTGAAGACCTTGTGCCGACAGTGCTCCGAGTTCGCCTGGGCGAACATCATCAGTTCCACGTCGGTCGGATCTCGCTCCAGCGCCAGGAAGCTCGTGGCCAGGTAGTCGATCTCGTCGTCGGACAGGGCCAGCCCCAGCCCGGTGTTGGCCTGCACCAGTGCGGCTCGGCCGCCGGCACGCAGCCTCACCCGGGTGAGCGGCCGGGGCTCGGCATGGTCGAAGAGCCGGCCCGCGTCCGCGAGGTCCAACAGGATGCTCTGGGTCATACGATCGTGCAGCAGGGCCCCCGCCCGGTGCAGGTCCGCCGCGGCCAGGGGGGTGGCGCCGGTCTCCAGATACCAGGCGGTGCCGCGCTCCAGGCGACGCACCATGGTCAGCCCGCAATTGCGGGCAATCTCGGTCGCCTTGGACGACCAGGGGGAGATGGTCCCGGCTCGCGGCACCGTCAGGATCAATTGGCCGATCGGCGCCTGGCCGGGCAGGCTGGGGCCGTAGCGCAGCAGGCGGGCGAGGACGGACTGTTCGGCCTCGTCCAGGTCACGCTCCAGATCGGCCAGGTGGACGAACTCGGCAATGAGCCTCGCGTCTATCCCAAGGGCCGCGGCAAGGCGCCCCTGAAGCTTGTGGAGGCGAAAATCGGACAGCGCTGGGGCCCCGCGAAGGACGAGCATGATGGGTTCCCTATCGGTGTGAGGGACGGAGGCAATGGCGACGATGATACCCGAAGCGGACCGCAGCGCAGGAGCATCCTGCGACCGGCCGTCGCTGCTAGCAGCCTGTCGGACTTAGTGACCGGCGCCACCGCCTGAGGCCCTTGGACGGGCTTTTATGGCAAAAAAGAGACGGTTTTCGGCTAGAAACGCAGTTTTCCGCG
>JADNEJ010000228.1 GCA_016292295.1 Candidatus Thiodictyon intracellulare | reverse complement strand
CCGTGGCGTCACGCGCGGGGCCGTCGCCCGACTGCAAAAATGGCCAAAGTCGAGTCACGAGTGCTGGAGTTTAAAACCCACTGGTAATAGGATAACGCCAATCCCGCCCGAAGGCGCGCTGTGAAATGCGCACGCCGGGCGGGGCCTGGCGGCGTTTGTACTCATTGCGGTCCACCAGGCGCGTGACCTTGCGTACCACGGCCTCATCGAAACCCTGGGCGCAGATGTCGTCCACCCCCTGGTCCTCTTCGATATAGAGCCGCAGGATGGGGTCCAGGACTTCATAGAGGGGCAGGCTGTCCTGGTCGGTCTGGTCCGGGCGCAGTTCAGCAGAGGGAGCGCGGGTCAGGACGCGCTCCGGGATGATGGGGTCCGCGCCATTGCGGTAGCGAGCCAGGCGATAGACCAGCGTCTTGGGGCAATCCTTGATAGGCGCGAAGCCGCCGGCCATGTCGCCGTAGAGGGTCGCATAGCCGACCGCCATCTCGCTCTTGTTGCCGGTGGTGAGCAGGATGCGGCCCTGTTTGTTGCTCAGCGCCATGAGGATGACGCCGCGACAGCGTGCCTGGATGTTTTCCTCGGTCACGTCCGGCGCTCGGCCGGCGAAAGCTGGCTCGAGCATCGCGAGGAAGCTGTCGAAGGCGGGTGCTATGGAGATACTGTGAGTCCGGACCCCGAGCCGCCGCGCCTGCTCCAGGGCGTCCTCGTTGCTCATGTCCGCGGTGTAGCGCGACGGCATCAGCACGGCCTCGACCTGGTCGGCGCCCAGGGCGTCGACCGCGATGGCCAGTGTCAGGGCCGAGTCCACCCCGCCCGAGAGGCCGAGCACTGCTCCGCTGAAGCCGTTCTTGCGCACATAGTCGGTCACGCCCAGGACCAGGGCCTGGTAGATCACGGCCTCGTCCTGTGTGTCCGCTCCGCTGGCGGCGGCGCACGCGGCGTCCCCACCGGGCCTACCGTCGTCGTCCAGGTCGACCAGCAGGGCCTGTTCCTGGAACTGGGCCGCACGGGCCTGGACCCGACCGTCCCGATCGACGACGAAGGAGCCGCCGTCGAACACCAGTTCGTCCTGACCGCCGACCAAGTTGGCATAGAGGATGGTCAATCCGTGGTCCAAGGCGCGGCGGGCCACCAGCTCCTCACGTTCGGCCCGCTTGCCGGCGTGAAAGGGGGAGGCGTTGAGGTTAATCAGTACCTGGGCACCGGCCGCCGCGGCCGCGGCGGTGGAGCCGCCCTGCCAGATGTCCTCGCAGACGCTCAATCCCAGGCGCAGCCCCCGGTGCTCGAAGACGATGGCCGCCTGGCCCGGCTGGAAATAGCGCTTCTCGTCGAAGACGCTGTAGTTGGGCAGTTCCTGCTTAGCGTATTCGGCTACCAGGGCGCCGTCGCGGATCACCCCGGCCATGTTGAACAGTCCATCCGCTGTCGCCCGCGGATAGCCCAGGACCAGGGTGATACCCGGCACCGCGGCGCACACCCGGGCGAGAGCCGATTCAACCCGCGCGATTAGCTCGGGGCGCAGCAGCAGGTCCTCCGGCGGGTAGCCGGTCAGGGTCAACTCGGGGAATACCACCAGATCCGCCTCCGCCGCCCGGGCCTGGTGGGCGGCGGTGATGACCCGTTCAGCATTACCGGCGACGTCCCCCACCAGCAGGTTCAATTGAGCGATTTGGATGCGACAATCCACGGTGGACTCCGGATTGGTGTGAGGCGAAACCAGGCGTAACCGTTTAGCCCCCTCTGGTTGCCAAGTAGCCGTAGTGGGTCGCCCCGATCAGATGGCTGGTGAGGGCAACAGTGGGGTTTGAAGTCATTGGCGCCGCTGGCGGATCACCTCGGCCAGAGATGGCCAGGGCGAGACGGCGCGTTTGCTACGGGTCTCGATGATGCTGGCCAAGTGGGCGAAGGTGCGGATACTCTGCGCGGTGCGGGTCCTCATGCCGATGCGGCGGGCGATGACCCAGTGGCGCCGGGCGCGCTCGGCCTCGTTGTTGGTCAACGGTAGCTCCGGATGGTCGAGCACCACCCAGAAGGTGTCCCAGCCGTTGAGCAACTCGCGCGCCAGCGCACACATCTTCTCATGCGGCGCATTGACCTGACGCGCAGGCACTCATCCAGCAGGGCGTTGAGCATCGGTGCATGTCGTACACGCAACGTGTCTTTATCACAAATCCGTCCAAGGCCGGCCGGCCCATGTGAGTTTGCTGGCGCAAGACCATGTTCTGCAAGGGAGCGGCGACGTCGGGACTGAACAAGGTGGGCGGAATCTATGATCAAGGCCCACGCAACGCCCCGGTGAGAAGCGGTGCGCCGCGGGCGTCGTAAACGGTGGCGATCACCGTCAGGAGGTCGGTGCCAAAGCGTTGGGCCGCCGGTTCCAAGCCATCTTCCAGCGCCTGGGCCTTGCGGATGAGATGGGCCAGGCAGCGCAGCCGTTGATCCAGGTCGCGATAGGCCCAGAAGCCGTCGCTGGCCTTGATCACAAATCCGTCCAAGGCCGGCCGGCCCATGTGGATTTACGCGTGCAAGGCCATGTTCTACAAGGGAGCGGCGACGCCGGGACTGAACAAGGTGAGCGGAATTATGATCAAGGCCATCGGCGATCTGTTCGTTCCGCCGGTCGCCGAAATGATAGGAGTCCAGAAAGATCTCCTTCTGTGCGCCCGCGCTATCGAACAGGCCCGTGAGATCGCCGAATTGGCAGTGCTCGTCCTGCAGGCCCGTCAGCGCGGCGGCAATCAGCCCGTAGCACTCCCGGAAATAGTCCCGCTGCACCAGTTGCGCGCGTTCGCACCGGGTCAATGTCTTGTTGCTGACGGCCAGTGTCGGCTGGAGTACGAAGACGTAATCGATCTTGGCGGCGGCCAGCACAAAGGCGCTGATCCGGACGTTCTTGAGCAGCCGCCCGGGGATCACGGAAAGGGCGATCGGCCCCGGTTCGATCAGCGTGTTTTCCGGTATGGGGGGTTGGCCGGTGATCTTGTAGACCGTCTTGATCAGCGACAGGAAGAGTTCGTCGGCATAGGAGCGGAACCACAGCACATTGTGGCCCAACGCACCCCAGTGGACGTCGTTGTTTCCGGACACGGCAATCACCATATCAGGCTGCAATTCCGACAGCAGGTTCTCGATGATGATGCGTTCCTGGGTCGAGGCCCAGACCAAGTTCGCCATCGTAAAGAATTCGTAGTTCAGGCCGGTCGCCGGGGTAAGTTGCCGGGTGAGGATGGCATTCAGATAGCCGGCGATGGTCGTGTCGTCACTCGGCGCGCCGTTGCCGTAGGCGGTGGAGCCTCCGGTCAGGAAGATCCGGTAGGTGCGCGCGGGCTTGGGCATCGCGACCTCCCGCGCGGCCCGGAATTGCATGGCATTGATATGCGCATTGGCCTGCTGCCCCGGCGCGAGGGTGCTCCTCACGAAGGGAGTGGGGATGTTGGGGGCCGCCCATGAGAAGGTGTCTAGCCCGGCCAGCGCCTGGTCGCTGTCGTAATAGGCGCCGACCACCGCTTTGCGTTGCTCCGGCGGCTTGTCTTTCAGCAGGCGTCACAGGGTATAGGCATTGGCGTTGCTGTCGATCTCATGGGTAAATTCCTTCTTTATCAGGTAATAGCAGGTAAGAAAGCCCGCGCCGACTAGCAGGAGCGCGATGACGGAGGGCTCCACTGTCGTGAACAGCATTTTTTATCGCATGGGTAAGCCTGGCATGGCGGCAGATACCCGCCGCTACCTGGTAATTGACGTTAGTCAGTCAAAACAGCGCATAGATGAATAGTGCGACCGCCGAGCCGGGCGCGAAAACGATCAGTGCGCCCAGCAGGAGCGACACGACGATCAGCGGCGCCAGCCAGAATTTCTTGCGTTCGCGCATAAAGCCAGAGAGGTCTTTAAGAAGTCCCAGCATCAGAAGGGTCTCGTCATAGATTCGCGCGCCGCGGCATGGCTTGGCACGCGATAGGTAGATGCCTCGGCCGACAGGCGCCAACGCAGCGGATCCTGGCCGGTGAGGCGCATGATTAGGCCCATCGGTACGAACAGGAGCACGAGGACCAGCGGCGTCGTCACGCGGCTTATCAGCAGCCCAAAGCGCATCTAGCCGCGATAGACCGGGCGCAGCGTCGCGTGCCCAATCAGTCCCCACATGGCCAGCGCAACGGCCGCAACGAAGGGCCACCAGGGGATAACCCCGCCGAACAGCAACGGGACCGCCACACCGAACAGCACCGCGATCAGTCCGCGCGTGGTCAATCCGAAGTGCCGCAGTCCTTTGGCATCAAGGTTCGTGATTTCATGCATAGGTGACCTCGGCTCAAGCGAGCGCGAATTCATGTCTCTAACCCTACGAGAAGGTTGGCAGTATAACAGGGTTGGGAACGGTTTGCCCAGTGTGGCAGGCGACGACCAAGGTATTGGGAAGAATCCGGTCGGGGCCCTGCGGTTCCTGCCATCAACGACTGGAGGTGCTATCGCGGGCCTTGACCATATACTCAGCTAATGCCAAATTTTCGGTTTCCTCACCGACCGGTTATTTCAAAG
>JADNEJ010000263.1 GCA_016292295.1 Candidatus Thiodictyon intracellulare | reverse complement strand
ATTGCCGGGTTCAACGTCGCGACCGGCAAGGTGACTCGGCAACTCGGCCAGACGCAAACCGAAGACGATTTCGCGCGTTTCCTATCTCCCATTTTTGCTGCGTGTCCGGCGGAGTCGTAGTTGCACTTCGTCATGGACAATCTCAATACCAATTTCTCAGAATCTGTCGTGCGTTTAATCGCGGATGCCATTGGCTTTAACGGTGACCTCGGCGCCAAAGATAAGTGTAGAATTCTCGAGTCCATGGCGACGCGCCAAGTGTTTTTTTGCGATCCCACGCATCGCATCGCCTTTCATTTCATGCCTAAACACTGTTAATGGCTGAATCAGATTGAAATTTTTTTCTCGATCTTGTTTGTTCTCGATCTTGGCCCACAAAGTTATTCGACGAGGAAATTTTTTTCGGTCGAAGATCTATGCGATAAGATCAACAAAGTCATTGACTACTTCAATGAGAAGATGGCCAAGCCTTTTTGCTGGACATACCAGGAAAAGCCACTGGCAGCCTAGCCGAAAATGGTCCGAGCGATTCCATCGCGATGTACTAGGGTGTGCCGCCGTGTGCGCCGGGAGAGTGATGACGATGCACGCACAGACGGTTGACCCGTCGAACTCACCGTGGCGCAGCCCCTGGGTGCTGGCCTGGACCGGCCTGATCACGGTGGTCCTGATGGTCAATGTAACCTTTGTCTATTTGGCCTTCGCGACAAATCCCGGGTTGGTCAACGACGACTATTACGAGCGTGGTCAGCATTACGAGAAGACCCTGATCTCCCGCCTGGCCAAAGACCCGGACTGGACCCTGCGCGCCGACATCCCCGATGATCTCAAGGCGGGCGCGGTCGCGTCCATCCAGGTTACCCTGGTGGACGCGACCGGTCAGCCGGTGACGCCGGATCAGGTCAGCTTCTACGCTTACCGGCCGTCCGACAAGACCCGGGATTTTTCCACCTCCATGGTGGCCATGGGTGCCGGCCAATACTCGGCGCGAGTGGTATTCCCCCTGTTCGGGGCTTGGGACGGGCTGATCGCCGTACGCCAGGGTGAGGACGAATTCACCACCGGAGAACGCATCACCGTCGCCCGTCCTTAATGGTATCGGGATCTGCGCCTGACGGTACTAAACCCGGGTGCTTTCACTGCGGTCTTCCCCTGAACCCGGTGTCGGCGGTGTCGGCGTTCATCCGCGGGAGCGAGCGGACTTTCTGCTGCATCGGCTGCCGGTTGGTATGCGAGGCGATCCATGCCGCCGGCCTGGACGGTTTCTATCGCCGCACCATGGCGGGCGAGCCCCTGGGGCCGCCCCCCGAACCGCCCAAGGACCTGAGGCTCTACGACCTCGACGCGGTGCAGGAGGAGTTCGTCGATACCACGGTCGATGATCGAGAAATCAACCTGCTGGTCGAAGGCATCCACTGCGCCGCCTGTGTCTGGCTGATCGAGACGGGCCTCAAGACCTTGCCGGGCGTGGTCGAGGCCCGGGTCAACCTAACCGGGCGGCGGCTGCGGTTGCGGTGGGACAACGGCCGACTGAAACTCTCCACCCTCCTGCGCCGGCTCGCCGACCTGGGCTTCAGCGCCGTCCCCTTCGATCCGGAGTCCGCCGAGGGCGCCTTACGCCGTCAGGGTCGCGACCTACTCTATCGGCTGGCCTTTGCCGGGTTCGCCATGATGAACCTGCTGTGGGTCTCCATCGCACTCTACAGCGGGGCCGATCGGGGGGAGTTCCGCGGACTCTTCCAGTGGGTCGGCTTCGTGCTGGCCACCCCTACGCTGCTCTATTGCGGTTATCCCTTCTACCGGGGCGCCTGGGCGGGCCTGAGATCCGGGCGGCTCGGCATGGATCTGCCGATCGCCATCGGGGCCTCCATCACCTATCTCTACTCACTCTATGTGACGGTCAGCGGCACCAGGGCCGGAGAGGTCTACTGGGATACGGTGGTCAACTTCCTGTTCGTGATCTTGCTCGGGCGCTTCCTGGAGGGCCTGTCCAGGTGCGCGGCGGTCGCCTCGACCCAACGTCTACTCGATCTCCAGCCCAAGGTCGCCACCGTGCTGCGGGACGACACCGAGACCCTGGTCCCGATCCGCTGCATCGCCCTGGACGAACTGGTCCTGGTGCGCCCCGGGGAGCGGGTGCCGGTGGATGGGGCCGTAGTCGAGGGTCTGAGTGAGGTCGATGAGTCCATGCTAACCGGCGAGTCCAGGCCGGTGCGCAAGACTCTGGGGGAGGGCGTCTGCGCCGGTACCATCAACGGTGCCGGGGTACTCAAGGTGCGCCCCACCGCAACCCTGCGCGATACCGCGCTGGGGCGCATCATCCGCCTGGTGGAGGACGCCCAGGCGAGCCGCGCCCCGATCCAGCGCTTGGCGGACCGCATAGTCCCCTGGTTCGTGGCGCTCACCCTGGGGCTCGCCACCCTGACCTTCATCGTCTGGGTCGGTGTCGACCTGCAGACCGCCATTCTGGCCGGGACCTCGGTGCTCATCATCACTTGTCCTTGCGCCTTCGGCATGGCGACCCCCATGGCGGTCGCGGTCGCCTCGGGCCTGGGCGCGTCACGCGGCATCCTGATCAAGAACGGCGCCGTGCTGGAGCGGCTCTCGTCCATTGAGCACTTCGTCTTTGACAAGACCGGCACCCTCACCACCGGCCGGCTCGCGGTCACCGGATGGCGCCGCGGGGCGGAGCCTTGGCTGCCGTTGGGGTCCGAGCCCGCGGTCCTCGCCGCCGACCTGCACGACCTGCTGCGCCGCGTCGGTGCACTGGAGCGACTCTCGGAACACCCGGCGGCGGCGGCGGTGCTGGCCCTGTGCGAGCGGTTGGGCATCGCGCCCACGCCCGCTCGGGTCGAGTCGGTCGAGGTGGCCCCCGGACTCGGCATCCGCGGTCAGGTGGACGGCGCACTCGTCGTCGTCGGGAGCGCCGACTGGCTTGCCTGCAACGCCGTTGCGCCGGCTTCGCTGGACGCAGTCGCGGCGCCGCCTGACGGGTCGCTCGAGGCCAGCCTGATCCACTGCGCCGTCGCGGGCCTGGGTACTCTGGTGCTAACCACCGCCGACCGCCTGCGGCCAGGCGCCGCCGCGGTTATCGGGCGGATGTACGCCCAGGGTCTGCGCGTGACCCTGCTCACCGGTGATCGCCGCGCCGCGGCCGAGCACATCGCCACCGAGCTTGGGGCTATTGACGTCATCGCCGAGGTCCTGCCTGCGGACAAGGACCGGGTGATCGCCGGGCTTCAAACCAAGGGCCGACGCGTCGCCATGATCGGCGACGGAGTCAACGACGCCCCGGCCCTGGTGCGTGCCGACGTGGGCATTGCCATGGGCAGCGGGACTGACGTCTCCATCGCCAGCGCCGACATCGTACTCATGTCCAATGAACTGGGGCGGGTCGCCGAGGCCGCCGAACTCTCCCGTCGGACGCTGCGCACCATCCGCCAGAACATCGGGATCTCGATCGTCTATAACCTGATCATGGTCCCACTCGCCATGGCCGCGGTGCTGACTCCGCTGATCGCCGCTATCGCGATGCCGCTCAGTTCACTCGCCGTCATCGGCAACTCGGCCCGTATCCGCGTCCTGTTCAAAGGCCGCCCCTGACCCCACGGAGGTCCACAATGGAAGTCATCTACGGTCTGATCCCCGGCATGTTGATTCTCGGCCTGGTCGCGGTCGGCGTCCTCTTCTGGGCCGCCCGCAGCGGCCAGTTTGACGACCTGGAGGGCGACGGCCGGCGCATCCTCATGGACGAGGATGAGGACAGCCTGCGTTGTATACCGGATGCCGAGAAGGACCCCGAGTCGCAAAAGCCGAGCACGGGTTCCATTCCAGGTCCAGGCCGGTAGGGCCCCCCGTGCTTGGGATTCCGCTTTAGTCGCTGGGCAAGCAGTCGCTGCAACCTCTCCGTAGCCCGGATGGAGCGCAGCGGAATCCAGGGGCGGTGTCGTAGATACGCTAGAAATCCGCTGGTTGCCGCGAGGACCTACTTTGCTGTTGAAGAATCCCCGTTGCGCCGCAATCTGCGACACGCTAACCTCGCTGGAGTCAAGCATCAACCGGAGCTAAGCTCTATGCTGCAAACTTACACGGCAACTTACACGGCAAGATACACCCATTTTCACGGCGGATACAGGGGGTAGTTGATCGAGTGGCCGGAGGTCGGCACCGAAGGCCCCGAGGCCCCGATCTCGAAGAGTGCCGGGCAATGCTCCGTGATGCCTTGCACGAGATGGTGCAGGCATACCGTAATCTGGGCCGAGAAATCCCAGTCGGTAACGCGTTGCTTGAACAATTGCCAGTGGAGCGTCCCCCACTCAGGACCCGGTGGTCACGCTCAAACTCTGGAGCGTGGCCACGTACCGTCCGTGGCGCAGGTCGCCACCCGCTTCGCTGACGTGTGGGCGCGTCTAGCGCACCTTGCCGATGCGGCCGACTTGCACATGCGCTCGCGAACACCTTGCCAAGGCGCAGCGCCTGACCATGCAGTGGTTGGTCACCCTGGCGTTCTTCTGAGCCAGCGTACAGAGCCGGGTCGACGCCTTGGACTTGGCGCCCGACGTGGAGCAGG
>JADNEJ010000279.1 GCA_016292295.1 Candidatus Thiodictyon intracellulare | reverse complement strand
AGGGAGCGGCGACGCCGGGACTGAACAAGGTGGGCGGAATTATGATCAAGGCCGTTGTCGTTTAAGCGTCTTCAGTTGGCGACGCTCACGATCGGTTACAGGGATGGAGGCAGCACGCAGTAAGGGCATCGCACGGAATCAGTAGAATTATTAAAAAATAGTAGCTTACGATATATTCCAAGAAATAAAATTATTATTTACATCGTTTTGTACTAGCCAGAAAAAATCAATTGACGCGATCCCAGGGCGTTGCCCTGGGCTGGTATGTTCGACCCCGTTGAGGTCGTCGCGCACGGCATGGCGCAACCGCGATCCGCGGTAACCTGCGACCTTGGGGCAGTGTGCGAGGCCCGTCGCGGCCGGAGGCCGCTCCTACAGCGTCGCTGCGCGACTTTCACGGTTAAGCCTCGACTACGGTAGGCGCCGTCGGCTCAGTACGTGGGCGCCGGGCTGGATGCGCTATGCTTCACCGCCATGCGGCCACGGCCGTCCTACGCCATGCACCGGACTCCGCACTGGGAGCGCCGCACCCCAGTGCGGCGCGGGCTTGCAGGCGAACTCCGCCTGGCGTTTCGCGGCTAAGCCGCGCCGCACTGGGGTGCGGCGCTCCCAGCCAACTCATTTCGGCCCCCAGAATGAATCAACCGAACCCGAACCCTGCCGCCGGCACCCCACTCGACCTCCTGACCATCCCGCTCACTGGCCTGCACCTGATCGAGGCGAGCGCCGGTACGGGTAAGACCTACGCCATCGCCCACCTGGTCCTGCGTCTGATCCTGGACGCGGGGCGGCGGGTGGACGAGATCCTGGTCCTGACCTTTACCGAGGCGGCCACCGAGGAGCTGCGCGAGCGGATCAGCAAGCGGCTGCGCGAGGCGCGGGCGGCGCTGAACGGGGGCGGGTCCGAGAAAGACCCGCTCCTGGACGCGACTCTGGCGGGGCAGCCTGACCAGACCCTGGCCCTGGCCCGCCTGGACGCAGCCATCGCGAGCCTGGACCGGGCGGCTATCCGCACCATCCATGGCTTCTGCGAGCGGGTGCTGAAGGACTTTGCCTTCGAGAGCGGTACCCCATTCGACGTCGAGCTGATCACCGATGAGCAGGACCTTCGCGCCTCCGCCGCCCAGGACTTCTGGCGACGCCGTATGGCGCGGGCGGATGCGGCAGAGGCCGCCTGGCTGCTCACCGAGTGGCCCCAGGGTCCGGCCAGCCTGCTCGCGACCCTGGCCCCCTACCTGGGCCGCGCCGCCCCGCTGCTGCTCCCGGAAGCGCCGGGCATCAACGCGGCCGCACCGGGCACTGAATCCAGCGAATGGTCCCGCCTGCAAGCACAACTCCTGGCCCTGCACGCGGAACTGGCGGGCGCTTGGCCCGGCGTCCGGGAGGCGGTTACGGCCATGCTCCGCGACAACCCCTCCTTGGCGCTGACCAGCTACAAGCCGGCCGCCGTCGAGGAGGCCATCGCCGCCATGGACGCCTATTGCAATGGCCCGCCGACGGGCCAGCCGCCCGGGTGCCTGGCACTCTTCACACCCGAAAAGCTCAAGAGTGCGACCAAGAAGAAGGGGACGACCCCGGAACACCCCTTCTTCGCCCTCTGCGAACGCCTGGCCGCCATCGACTCCGAGACCTTGGCCTGCGCCCGCCGCGCCGCGGTCCTGGCCGACGCCTACCGGGCACTACGCACCGACCTGATCCGCATGAAGGACGAGCGGCGTGTCATCTATTTCGACGACCTGCTGACGCGCACCGCACAGGCCATAGCCGGCCCCCGTGGCCCAGCCCTGGCGGCGCGCATCCGCGGCGCTCACCCGGTGGCCCTGATCGACGAGTTTCAGGACACCGATGACCTCCAGTACGGCATCCTGCGCGCCATCTACGGCGGCCAGGCACTGACGGGTCTGTTCCTGATCGGCGACCCCAAGCAGGCGATCTACGGCTTCCGCGGGGCCGACATCTTCATCTACATCGCCGCCCGCCGACAGGCGCAGAGGGCGGGGCAGGTCCACACCCTGGACACCAACCGCCGTTCCGCCGCGGCCCTGGTGGCCGCAGTCAACCGGCTCTTCGGGCGGGTCGCGGCGCCCTTCATCTTCGAGCCCGATATCCGTTTCGATCCGGTCCAGTCCGGGTCGGACGCGGACCGGGAGCCGCTCCTGATCGGGGGGCAGCGGGCGGCGGCACTGGTCTTTCGCTGGCTGCCCCTGGGGGCGAGGCCGACGACCAAGAAGGGCGACCGGATCCCGGCCGAGGCGGCGCGGGACCTGGCGGTCGGCGACTGCGCTCGCCAGATCGCCGACCTGCTCCGTGGCGCCGCCGCGGGTACGACTCGGGTCGGCGAGCGGGCGCTGCGCGCCGGGGATATCGCGGTGTTGGTGCGCAAGCATGGCGACGGGCTACTGATCCGCGACGCACTGGCGGCGCTGGAGATCGGCTCGGTCAGCATCGGTCAGGAGACGGTGTTTGACTCGGCGGAGGGCGAGGACCTGGCAGCGCTCCTGGCGGCACTAGCGCCGGGGGCGGGGGAGGCGCGGGTGCGCACGGCGCTCGCCACCCGGCTTCTGGGCTGGACCGCCGCCGAACTGGGCGCGCTGGGCGAGGGCCTCGGTGCCGGGCAGGCGGCGGGCACCGCGGCAGCGGAGGCGCGCTGGGGCGAGGTGCTGGAGCGCTTCGGCGGCTATCGGGAGGTCTGGCGCAACCGCGGCTTCATGGCCGCGCTCGATGCGCTGATCCAGGGTGAGCAGGTTCCGGAGCGGCTGCGCCAGGGGCCGGACGGGGAGCGCCGGTTGACCAACCTGCTGCACCTGGCGGAACTGGTCCAGGCGGCCTCTCGTGAACACCAGGGCCACGAGGGGCTCACGCGCTGGCTGGCCGACCGGCGCCGGCCCGACGGGGACAGCGGAGGCGAGGCCGCGCTGCTGCGCCTGGAGAGTGACGAGAACCTGGTTCAGATCGTCACCTTCCACAAGAGCAAGGGCCTGGAATACCCGGTTGTCTTCCTGCCCCTGCCCTGGTCCAAAGGGCGCGAGGCGAACAAGCGGGAGCCGGTTGCCTTCCATGACCGCGACACCCTGAGCGCCTGTCTCGACCTGGGGTCGCGCGATCAGGAGGCCCATCGCGTACTCGCGGCGCAGGAAGACTTGGCCGAGCGACTGCGCCTACTCTATGTCGCCGTGACCCGCGCCCGGCACCACTGTGTCATCCACTGGGGGCCGGTGAACTTGGCCGAGGGCTCGGCCGTCGCCTATTTGCTGCACCAGGGTCCGGACGGGGCCCCGGCCGCCGGGCGCATGGCGGCCCTGACCGACACCGAACTGCGCGCCGAGGTCGAGCGTTTGGGCGCGGACCTAGCGCCGCCGCTGGCCGGGTCCATCTGCATCGAGGACGCGCTGGACGCGGCGCCGGCCGGCGTGTCCCCGTGGGTCGCCCCGGGGCCGGTGCTGCGAGCGGCAGTCTTCGCCGGGTTGATCCCGGACGACTGGCGGCTCCTGAGCTTCTCCGCGCTGGCCCAGGGTCGGGACGTCGAGTGGCCGGACTACGACCGGGTAGCACCACTGTCGGACCCGGATGCGGGGGAGGGCGTCGTCGCATCCGCGCACGAATCAGCGTCGTTACCCGAGGCTGACCCGGCGGCGGCTGCGGCCCTGGCGGAGCAGACCCTCGACCCGGTGTTCCGCTTTCCCCGCGGGACCCGCGCCGGGCACTGCCTGCACGACCTCTTCGAGCACCTGGATTTTCGTGATGCCACCGGCCCCGCCCTGGCGCCGGCGGCGCAATCCGCGCTGGCCCGGCACGGTCTGGAGGCGCGCTGGGCCGAGACGCTGGTGGAGTTGGTCGGCCGGGTCCTGGACACGCCGCTCGATCGGGACGGTCTGCTGCTGCGCGGTTTGGCCCCAGCGGACCGGCGCAACGAACTGGAGTTCCACTTTGCCATGGACGGGTTCGACCCCGCCGCTTTAGGCACGGTGCTCACCGTGCACGGCGTGCCGACCCTGAGCGCGGGCGGCCCGGTGGGGGCGGGCAGCGCGGCCCTGTCCGGCCTGATGAAGGGCTTCGTGGATCTCGTGATGCGAGTGGACGGCCGTTTCTACATCCTCGACTACAAATCCAATCACCTGGGTGACAGCCTGGACGACTATGGCCCCGCGGGGCTGGCCAGCGCCATGCTCCAGCACGGCTATCACCTCCAATACCTGATCTACACCGTGGCCCTGCACCGCTACCTGCGCCGCCGCCTGCTCGGATATGACTATGACCAGGCGATTGGCGGGGTGCGCTATCTGTTCCTGCGCGGGATGCGCCCAGCCGCGGGACCCGACCGAGGGGTCTTCGCCGCCCGGCCTGGGCGGGCCCTGATCGAGGACCTGGATCGGCTCTTCAGCTGCGATGGAGCCAGCTTCTCAGGCATCCGGCGTGAGGACTGAACCACTCAAGCCGAGAGGCGGCGGGGAGCGTAACTCGCGTGCAAATAACCCTTGACGGATCTGACCGGTTCAGTCGCTTCGGCTGCGTCTGCCTGGACGGAACCAAGATTCACGCCAACGCCAGCCGCCACAGCGCCTTGTCCTATGGGCATGCCG
>JADNEJ010000528.1 GCA_016292295.1 Candidatus Thiodictyon intracellulare | reverse complement strand
AACTGCGTTTCTAGCCGAAAACCGTCTCTTTTTTGCCATAAAAGCCCGCCCAAGGTCCTCAGGCGGTGGCGCCGGTCGCTAAGTCCGACAGGCTGCTAGCCCCTGGTTCGGGTACACTCATCCAATCCAATGACCAACCTTGCCGGCAAGTTGCACATCCGTCTCGACCCGGACGGAGTCCGCATCGACTCGACCCGCCCAGTGCGGGCGGCCGCACTGTTGGTGGGTCGCGACATCGCGCAGGCCGCCCACCTGCTGCCGGTGCTCTTCAGCATCTGCGCGGCGGCCCAGGCGACGGCCGGGGCGACGGCCATCGAAGGGGCGCTGGGGCTAGCAGTGGACCCGCGGATCGCGGCCCGGCGGCGGCGTCTGGTGGCCGCTGAGACTCTGCGCGAGCACCTTTGGCGCATCCTGCTGGACTGGCCCGGCGTCTTGGGCGAGCCGACGGACGCCGCAGCCATGGCCCGGGTGATGGCAGGGTACGGCGCCTGGCGCACGGCCTTGACCGCAGGATTCGACCTGTCCGCCGCTGAACCGGCCGCGGAAGGCGCCCGACGTGGGCTCGCCGAGCTGGGCGCCCTGCGGGTCTTCGGCCTGCCGCCGGAGGCGTGGCTGGGACAGGTCGAGGGACTGGCGACCCTGGCGACCTGGGCTAGTCAGACCGACACGGCAGCGGCGCGGCTGGTGCATCGGGTCCTGACGGCGCGGCAGGCCGGGCTCGGGCGCTCGGGTGTCGGCGCGCTGCCCCCGCTCGCCGTGGCGGACCTCAATCGCTACCTGGACGGTGCTGACCCGACGGTCGATGCCTTCGTGGCCAGGCCCACCTGGGACGGCCAGCCGCGGGAGTCGAGCCCGCTGACCCGGCAACTGGACGTGCCCCTGGTGCAGAACCTCAGCCGCTCCTTCGGCAACGGACTCCTGCCGCGACTCGCCGCCCAGCTCGTCGAGGCAGCCCGGATCATGACCGCCGCCGAAGCGACCGCGGCAGGACCGGGGCCGACACCGGGCGAGCTGCCCGCGGGCCTCGGGCTGGCCCAGGTCTCGGCCGCCCGCGGGCTCCTGGTCCACCGGGTACGCCTGTGCGACGGGCACGTCACCGAATATCGCATCCTGGCCCCGACCGAATGGAATTTTCACCCCGCTGGGGTCGTGGCGGTCGGTCTCGCCGGGCTCATGGAGCAGGCCGATCATGCCGACCTAGGGCGCCTGGCGCGGCTCTTCATCACCGCCGTGGACCCCTGCGTGGACTTCGAGCTGCAACTCACTAATCCTAGAAATTTATCCTCTGACCACTCGGACCTCTAAAGGATCAGCCGCCATGTGCCTCGCCATTCCCGCCCGCATCACCGCCATCGACCCCACCGGGCAGTCCGCCACGGTCGCCCTAGGTGCCGTGACTAGGGACTGCTCACTCGCCCTGATCGAAGACGCCGCCGTCGGCGACTATGTACTGATGCACGTGGGCTATGCGCTGAATCGCATCAGCGCGCAGGAGGCGCAGCAGACCCTGGCCTTGATGCGTGAGGCCGGGGTCTTGGTGGATCCGGACAGGCCGGAGCCGGCATGAAGTACATCGACGAATTCCGCGACCGGGACCTGGCCCGGGGCCTGGCCGCGGCCATCGCCGCCGCGGCCGACCCGACCCGGCAGTACCGGCTGATAGAGTTCTGCGGCGGCCACACCCACGCCATCTTCCGCTATGGCATCGCGGACCTAATGCCGACCAATGTGCGCTGCATCCACGGCCCGGGCTGTCCGGTCTGCGTCCTGCCCATGGCGCGCATCGACCACGCAATCGCGCTCGCCACCCGGCACGGTGTGACCCTGTGCACCTATGCCGACCTGATGCGGGTACCCGCCGGCGAGCGCCGGACCCTGCTCAAGGCCAAGGCGGCGGGGGCCGACATCCGTATGATCTACTCCACCCAAGATGCACTGCGCATCGCCCGCGAGAACCCGGGGCGCCAGGTGGTCTTCTTCGCCATCGGCTTCGAGACCACCACCCCCCCCACAGCGGTCGCGGCCAAGGTCGCTAAGGCGCAAGGACTCAACAATTTCTCGATCTTCTGCAACCATGTGCTGACGCCGCCGGCCCTACGCACCATCCTCGCCACGGCCGGTCCGCAGGGAGTCCGACTCGACGGCATCCTGGGCCCCTCGCATGTCAGCACCGTCATCGGCAGTCGATCCTACGGTTTCGTGCCGCAACTGTTCGGCAAGCCCGTCGTCATCGCCGGCTTCGAGCCCTTGGACGTGATGCAGTCCATCTTGATGCTGATCCGCCAACTCAATGAGGGACGCTGCGAGGTCGAGAACCAGTACACCAGGGCCGTGACACCGGAAGGCAATCGCAAGGCCCAGGCCCTGATGGCAGAGGTCTTCAGGCCACGTGAGACCTTCGAGTGGCGGGGGCTCGGCTTCCTGCCGGACAGTGCGCTACGGCTCGCCGACGATTATGCGAACCTGGACGCAGAGCGGCGCTTTGCGGTCACGATCGGTGAGGTGCGAGAGGTCAAGGGGTGCGAGTGCCCGGCCATCCTGCGCGGCATCAAGGAGCCCACGGACTGCAAGCTCTTCGGCACCGTCTGCACCCCGGACAACCCGATGGGCTCTTGTATGGTCTCCTCCGAGGGCGCCTGCGCTGCCTATTGGAGCTATGGGCGCTTCCGCGAACCTGGATTCAGGTCAGCGACGGTTTGATGCTCACGCAGACGCTCGCGCGAGCGACGACGACACCCGACTTCATTCTCATCAGGTAGGACCACGAGACGCCATGACCACTGACCGCCGCTTTCCCGTTCGGCTGGACCTCCGGCACGGCACCGTCGATATGAGCCACGGCGCCGGCGGGCGAGCCATGGCCCAGCTCATCGCCGAGGTCTTTCAGGCGCACCTGGACAATGACCTGCTGCGCCAGGGAAACGACCAGGCCCTGTTTACACCGCCCCCGGGGCGACTGGTGATGAGCACCGACGGGCATGTCGTCTCACCGCTCTTCTTCCCCGGCGGGGACATTGGCTGCCTGTCGGTCCACGGCACCATCAACGATGTGGCCATGGCCGGCGCCCGGCCCCTCTATTTGGCCGCCGGGTTCATCCTGGAAGAGGGCTTTTCGCTCCAGGACCTGGTGCGCATCGTCGCCAGCATGGCCGCCGCCGCCAATGCGGCCAGTGTACCCGTCATCACCGGAGACACTAAGGTCGTGGAACGCGGCAAGGGGGACGGGGTCTTCATCACCACCACCGGGGTTGGCGTGGTCCCGGAGGGTGTCACCATCTCCGGCGACCTGGCCCGCCCCGGCGACGCCATCCTGATCAGCGGCAGCCTGGGGGACCACGGGGTCGCCGTCCTGTCGCGGCGGGAGAACCTGGGATTCGAGACGGCGATCCGGTCCGACACCGCCGCCCTGCACGGTCTGGTCGCCGCAATGGTGGCCGCGGTGCCGGATCTGCACTGCCTGCGCGACCCGACCCGTGGCGGGCTGGCTACCACGCTCAATGAACTGACCTACCAGTCCGGGGTAGGGATGCGCATCCGCGAGTCGGCCATCCCGGTCCACTCGGCCGTGGTCGCCGCCTGCGAACTCCTGGGGCTCGATCCGCTTTATGTCGCCAACGAGGGCAAGCTGGTCGCCATCTGCCCGGCGGCGCGGGCGGCCGAACTGCTGGCTGTCATGCGCGCACATCCTCTGAGTGCGGCGGCCAGCCTGATCGGCGAGGTAGTGGCCGACCCCCACCGATTCGTACAGATGGAGACGACCTTGGGCGGCAGCCGGATCGTCGACTGGCTGGCGGGGGAGCAGTTGCCGCGGATTTGCTAAACCCGCGTTGGTGATCTACCGGCGCTGCCCTACCGCCCCCACAGCACGGCATCCACATACCGCTTGACCTGGAGGTGTGCGAGGGTGTCGATGTTGATGAATTGCAGGCTGGTCTGAAAGCCGTCCGCAGTGGGCTGCCTTCGCACCACTTTGGCATAGAGATCGCCTCCGTGACTCACCGTAGAGACTCAGGCAGGGATCGGCGACCAGATCGGTACCGCGCCCCAGGGCGAACGGGAGCTCGACCAGGAAGCCGTGATAACCCAGATCCAGCACTCGTTCCGGCAGCGGCTCCGAGATCCAGAGTGAGATCCACCATGGCGTGCTGTATCTCCACGGCACAGGCCAGGGCGCGCAGCAGATCATCCGGGCGGCGCTCGGCGGCGCCGAAGAACGCCATCACCGAGTCGCCCATGAACTTGTCGATGACGCCCCCGTGACGCTTGATCACCCGCCCCATCACCGAGAAGTAGCGGTTCAGTAGGCCGATGAAGGTCGGCACGGGCAAGGTTTCGGTCATCGCCATAAAGCCACGGATATCGGCCAGGACGATGGTCGCGTGAGTCACGCTCGACTTTGGCCATTTTAGGCGACCCCAACCATCGTGCCAGCCGCGCCCGACAATCGCGGGGCCAGGGTCCGCGCGACGGACCCTGGAAGACCATGGAGCCAATCCGTCTGGTCCGCTACGCGGCCCCGGCGCGGCGGCTAGGCATGCCGCGCGCTGCCGCTCAGGCAGTCGCGGCCAGTTGCGCGAGCACGCGCT
>JADNEJ010000427.1 GCA_016292295.1 Candidatus Thiodictyon intracellulare | reverse complement strand
CACTGGCGGGTGCCGCCTGGCCGCGACGAGCGGCCGCCGCAACCCCCTGCTCAGCACACGCGTCGGCACCGCCGTGGCATCACGCGCGGGGCCGTCGCCCGACTGCAAAAATGGCCAAAGTCGAGACAAAGGTACAAAGACACAAAGATCGAGGCACGGGAAAGGCGAATGACGTCTCTGTGTTTCCGTGAGAGAATCTTGGTACGGCCTTTTCTTCCTTTGCGCCTTTGCGGTTTAGTCTTGATTTCTTGATTGAACCTGACTGGGCGCGTTTCAGAGATCGTTATGAAGATACTCATCATCGGCGGCGGCGGCCGTGAGCACGCACTTGCCTGGAAAGCCGCCCAATCGCCGCTCGCGCGGCGCGTCTTCGTCGCCCCTGGCAATGGCGGCACCGCCCTGGAGCCGGGGGTGGAGAACGTGCCGATCGCCGCAGAGGACATCCCCGCCCTGGTGCACCTCGCCACGACGGCGGGCATCGGCCTCACCATCGTCGGCCCCGAGGTCCCGCTGGTGGCCGGGGTGGTGGACGCCTTCGCCGCCGCGGGACTGCCCTGTTTCGGCCCGCGGCGGGCGGCCGCCCAACTGGAGGGCTCCAAGGCCTTCAGCAAGGCGTTCCTCGCGCGTCACGGGATCCCCACGGCTGCCTATGGCGTCTTCACCGAGGTCGCACCGGCCCTGGCCTACCTGGAGCAGGTCGGGGCGCCCATCGTGGTCAAGGCCGACGGGCTCGCGGCCGGCAAGGGGGTGATTCTGGCGCAGGATCTCGCGACCGCCCGCGCGGCGGTATGCGACATGCTGGGGGCCGGACGCTTCGGGTGCGCCGGGGCGCGGGTGGTGATCGAGGAGTTCCTGACCGGCGAGGAGGCGAGCTTCATCGTCATGGCGGACGGCACCCGCTGCCTGCCGATGGCCAGCTCCCAGGACCACAAGGCACGCGACGACGGCGACCGCGGCCCTAACACCGGCGGCATGGGGGCCTACTCCCCGGCACCGGTGGTCACACCCGCGATCCACGCCCGCGTGATGCGCGAGGTCATAGTCCCTACTCTGACGGGGCTCGCGGCCGAGGGGATGCCCTATGTCGGCTTCCTCTACGCGGGCCTGATGATCGGGCCGGACGGCACCCCCAAGGTCCTAGAATACAACTGCCGCTGCGGCGACCCCGAGACCCAACCCATCCTGCTGCGTCTAAACTCCGACCTCGTGGCCCTGTGCCTCGCCGCTCTGGACGGGCGCCTGGATCTGGTCCAGGCGGACTGGGACGAGCGGGTCGCGCTCGGCGTGGTCATGGCCGCCGGCGGCTACCCGGACGACTATGCACAGGGGCTACCGATCAGCGGTCTGGCGGACCAGAATGACGCGGACGTCAAAGTCTTCCATGCCGGCACGCGCCGCGACGCCGACCAGACTCTGACCGCTGGCGGACGGGTGCTGTGTGTCACCGCGCTCGGCGCGAGCGCCCGGGAAGCCCAGGAGCGCGCCTATCGCCGGGTGCGGCGCATCCACTGGCCGGACTGCTACTACCGCACCGATATCGGCTATCGGGCCATTGCCCGGGAGGCGGGAGTCAATCCTTAATCCTAAATCTGCGGCATTATGTAGCAAACGCACATGGCTATTTATTCAGTGACTTGGCTAAGAATCTCCGATTCTGAGCCAGCCTCGGCAGCCGGGTTTTTCACCGAAATCTGAGAGATCCCGGCGCCCACCCGCCTGCATCGCACTGAGTTGCCGCCAGATTCTGTGTAACAAATTGATTCGATAACTATTTACAGTTGCTACATAATGCAGTAAATCCGGCGATTGCTCACGCTAAGGCGCCAAGCTCGCCAAGGAAGACAATCGGGTAGATCCAGCATCGAGATCACCCGCCGGGTGAATCGCGCAACGCCGATAACCCACTGAAAAAAAATTGGCGAGCTTGGCGCCTTGGCGTGAGAACGGCTCTTTCCGGGTTAACCGTCGCCGGCGCGCCGTCGACCTGCCGGGACTTGCTCCCACACCGGTGCCCGAGCCTCGGTGCAGCGGGAACACGAACAGATCAAGTGAAAAAAAAAGACGCTCCGGGCCCTTGGGGCTTGCTCCGACCGCTCATCTTTCGCCTCGACCCGGAGCTGGCCCACCGGCTCACGCTCGCACTGCTCGGGCGCTGGTCCAGGGTCTTCGACGGCCGCCTGCCGGACCGAGACCCGGCGCGGCGGCCGGACCTGGCCCGCCGCCTGATGGGGCTCGAGTTTCCGAACCCCATTGGACTCGCGGCAGGCCTTGATAAGGAGGCGCAGGCGGTCCCGGCCTGGCAGCGGCTGGGCTTCGGCTTCATCGAGGTCGGCACCGTCACCGCCCTGCCCCAGCCGGGCAACCCGCGGCCACGGCTCTTTCGCCTGCCCGCGGACCAGGCCATAGTCAACCGCATGGGCTTCAACAACGCAGGCGCCGCAGCCATGCAGGTGCAGTTGGAACGGCTGCGCGCGCGCGGTCTGCCGCAGGTGCCCTTGGGCGTGAACCTGGGCAAGGCCAAGGCCACCCCGGCCGGGCAGGCGGCGGCGAACTATCGCGAGAGTTTCGAGCGCCTGGGCGCACTAGCGGACTATGTGGTGGTCAATCTCTCCAGCCCGAACACCGAGGGGCTGCGGGCACTCCAGACGGTGACCGAGGTGCGGCGCATCGTCGCCGCCATCCAGGGCCCCAATCAGCGCCTCACCCACCCCCGGCCCCTGCTGCTGAAGCTGGCACCGGATCTGACCGACGGCGACGCCATCGACTGCGCCCGGGCGGCCCTGGACGCGGGCTGCGCCGGGCTCATCCTGACCAATACCAGCGTCCGCTTCGAGAGGCTTACCAGTCACACCGCAGGCTTGAGCGGCGGGCTCTCAGGCCGTCCCTTGTTTGCGCGTAGCACCCAGTTGCTCCAGACGGTGCGGGCCGCACTCGGGGCGGGGCTGGTGCTGATCGGTGTCGGCGGCATCATGGACCCGGCGGGCGCGCGGGCGAAGCTCGCGGCCGGGGCCGACCTGGTGCAGGTCTGTACCGGGCTCATCTACGGGGGGCCCGGGTGGGTGCGCGCCCTACTGCGAGGACTGCCACAGGATTGACGGCCATAGAAAAAACATCAGCCACTCTGCAAGCCATTCGAGAATGCCTTTCGCACCGTTGTCGTTACTGATTCAATCTGGAGCGGCAGGGGTATAGACGCGCATGATGCGGTAAGGGGGTACTCCCTCGTCGACCCCACCGTTCAGCGCCGGGGCGCGGTTGAGTTGATTGACGGCGATGTAGAGCCAACCGGGCTCCCCGAAGCTCAATGAGTCGGGCCACTGGAGTCGGTCGTCCTTGACCAGGGTCTCCAACTTTCCGTCCGGGCGCAGGACGACGATGGCGTTGTGGGCCAGATCGGTGAAATAGTGATTGCCCGCCGTATCGGCGGCGGCCCCGTCGGAGACCGGCTTGGACCCGGCCTTGGCGATGGCCGCGGCGATGGTCGCGTCGTCCGCACCCTCACGCAGCAAGCGCGCCGGGACCTGGTACCAGGTCTCACCGTTCATGGCGCCGAAGTAGAGGGTCTCGCCGTCCGCGGATAGGGTGATGGGATTCACCGCGATGCGCGCGGGCTTGACCTTGCCGTCCTCGCCCTTGGGCCCGATGACCCGATCCTCGACCACCAAGTCCAGATTCTCTGCTTGCAGGGCCGGGGAGGCGCTGAAGCGCCGGGAGGTCCGCTGCTTCAGGTCTACGACCACCAGGGCCGGCTCATGGCTGCCGCCGGGATCGGCGATATAGACGAAACCGCGCGCATCGTCCACCGCCAGGTCGTTGAGAAAGCTCCCCACGGGCCCGGTCTGCGGCGGGAAGTCGTAGCGCACGACCGGTTTGCCGTCGGCGAGCGAGAAGGCCACCAGTTTGGGTGTCTGGGGCGGGTCACCCAGTCCGTTGTCGAGCACCCACAGCCGGCCCTGGCCGTCGATGTGGATGCCGAGCACGCTGTTGAGCACGTCCGGACTCGAGCCGAAGGCGCCGTTCCAGGCGCGGTTCGGCCAGGGCCGGTAGCTCGTCGGTCCCGTCACCTCGATGAGTTGGGCCGGCCCCCGCCGAAACTGATGCACCGTGGCGAAAACCCGCCCCTTGGCGGTCACGGCCACATTGCCAGGGTTGATGGGCAACTCCGCCACGACCTCGATGGCACCCGGGATCAGTTGCTCATCCGCCGCGACGGGGAGCGACATGAGGGGCAGGAAGGCAAACAGTAGGGCGGCGATCGGTGGACGCATGGGATTCTCCGGCGCTGGTCTGATCGGTGGGGCTGGGCCTCGGACTTGGGTCTCGGCTCCGTCGTTTCAAAGGCCGAAGCATACCGTGAAAGTGGCCTCGATCATTAGTGCGGTCACCGAGCGGGTGACGTCCGTCGCGGCCGGAGGGCCGTAGCGCGGTCGCAGTCGGCTCCCGCGGGGACTTACATTGACCGCGGCTAGCAGCCTGTCGCACTTCGGGGCCCCGTCGAGGTGGCGGGTCCGTTACACTGTCGGGATCAACTCTGATGGCCGGAGTGCTACTGCCGATGCGCCGCTTCCACCCGATGGACCGCGACAC
>JADNEJ010000319.1 GCA_016292295.1 Candidatus Thiodictyon intracellulare | reverse complement strand
TAGTATATCGACGTCGGTCTGTTACGCTAGGGTCCTGAGAGAAAATCTCAGATGATACGTGTATATGCATTAGCCTTGGGTCTGATTCAGGCCGCGGCGAAGCGCGGCGGCACGGCCGATTATCACGTCACGGTGCGACTGGCGGACTGACCCCAGGCGGGCCGGCGGGCGCTCAGGTGCCCGCTTGCGCCCGCATCTTCCCAACCCACACAAATCGTTCCAGGGGAAAGTGCCTCCTGATCCTCACGCATGAGGCCCATCGGCGTTCCGGGATGGGTCGCGGCGTCCTGTGGGCATCAGTCGAACAGACGACCAGGATCGGTGATCTGAGCGGCGGCCAGCAGCCAAATCTTGAGCTGATCCAGGTCGCGGCAGGCGGCGATGCGGCTCCGGGCCTCGGCCGCGACCTCCAGTCCGCGGTCCGCGAGCAGTGCCAGGATGGACTCGACGATGCCCGCACCGCGGCTCCCGTCAAGCTCCGGTTGGCGTGTTCGGGGCCCGCGGGTGCGCAATAGATCGGGCGACCGTTGGATAGCTCGTAGCGGTCTCCATCGCGCAACTGATCCGCCCTGAAGGGGCAGGGCGCCGGTTTGTGGTCGGACTTGCCCATGGGGAGATGGCCTCGCGGATGGATTGAAAAAGAGGCGCCCGGCGGGGCGGCCGGATTAGGCCGCGGCTGCCCTCACTGCAACTTGACCAGCGCGGCCAGGGCGCCGACCTGGGCGAACATGAGAGGGATGAGCCACATCAGAAGAGTATTGCAGCTGCGCTCGATGTCGGCCTTAACATCGCCGCGCAACTGCTCGATCTGGAGGGTGAGATCAGTGCGCAATTGCGCGATCTCCTTTTCCAGATCCAAGGCTGAAGCCTTAGGCTCCATGGATCGTTGGCTGCCTTGGCGACACCGCTCCAGACACCGCTCCAGGGGTGTCGCGGGAATGAAGCGGGGGCGTCCCGCCCCCCGATCAGTTGTTCTGGATCACGATCCGCGGGAACTTAGCTGCATAGTCCTTGATCTGGAGCGACAGCTTGGCCGCGGTGCGCCGCGCGATCTCGCGGTAGATGGCGGTGACGCGCGAGTCGGGCTGGGCGACGACCGTGGGGCGCCCGTTGTCGGTCTCCTCGCGGATGTGGATGTCGATCGGAAGTGAACCCAGCAGGTCGATGCCGTATTGATCGGCCATGCTCTGGCCGCCGCCGGAGCCGAAGATGAACTCCTCGTGACCGCACTTGGAGCAGATATGGGTTGACATGTTTTCCACGATGCCAAGCACCGGGACTTCGACTTTCTGGAACATCTTGAGCCCCTTGCGGGCGTCCAGGAGCGCGATGTCCTGGGGTGTGGTGACGATCACAGCGCCGGACACCGGCACCTTCTGGGCCAGGGTCAACTGGGTGTCGCCGGTGCCCGGGGGCAGGTCGATGATGAGATAGTCCAGATCCGTCCAGTTGGTGTCGTTCAAGAGCTGCTCCAGGGCCTGGGTAACCATGGGGCCACGCCAGATCATGGGTGTCTCTTCGTCGATGAGGAAGCCGATGGACATGGCCTGGAGCTCGTAGGCGACCATGGGCTCAAGGCTGTTGTCGCCCGTGATCTCGAGCTTGCCGGTGATGCCCAACATGCGCGGCTGCGAGGGACCGTAGATGTCGGCGTCCAGGAGGCCGACCCGCGCCCCCTCGGCGACCAGGGCGAGTGCCAGGTTGACGGCCGTGGTGGATTTGCCGACCCCGCCCTTGCCGGAGGCCACGGCGATGATGTTCTTCACATTGTCGATGGGCTTGAGCGACTTCTGGACCGAGTGGGCGAGAATCTTCCAGCCCACGTCGACCTGTACCTGCGCGACCCCGGGGACTGTCAGCACCCACGCCTTGACGGCCTCGGCTAAGGACTCCTGAATGCCGCGGGCGGGGAAGCCCAGGACCACCGTGACCTTGACCTGGTCGCCCTCGATGGCAATACCTTTGACGGCACCGGCGGCGACCAGGTCGCGTTGCAGGTGGGGCTCGATGTAGCCCTTGATGGCCGCCTCGACCAGTTCTTTCATTATTTCAGCCACATTCTGCTCCTGGTACGACTGGGCACCGGCAGGGCCGGCGCTGGACATGAGTGGGCGGGGCGCGCCTGACAGGGATGGCGCCGGCCGCCGCCCGCAAGGCCCCAAAATCTGTCCCGAAGCGTGCCAAATCAAGGGCGCCGCCGTTGGTCGGTTGGCTGCCGCTCGTGAGATACTTGAAAACTTTGCCGTACCCGCCCTAGTACACCTTTAGAGAGCCCGCCCATGAGCGACCCCCGCGAGATCCTGATCACCAGTGCGCTGCCCTACGCCAACGGCCCCATCCACATCGGTCACCTGGTGGAGTACATCCAGACCGACGTCTGGGCGCGCTTCCAGCGCATGCGCGGGCACCGGTGCTGGTATGTGTGCGCGGACGATGCCCACGGCACCCCCATCATGCTCAAGGCGCGCCAGGAGGGCATCACCCCGGAGGCCCTGATTGCGCGGGTCAGCGAAGAGCACCAGGCGGACTTCGCCGCCTTCCGGGTCGCCTTCGACAACTACTACTCCACGCACTCGGAAGAGAACCGGCACTACTCCAATCTCATCTACGAACGCAACCGCGACGCCGGCCACATCGCCCGGCGCACCATCACTCAGGCCTATGACCCGGCCGAGCAGATGTTCCTGCCGGACCGCTTCATTAAGGGTGAGTGCCCCAAGTGCGGCGCGCCGGACCAGTATGGTGACAACTGCGAGGTATGCGGGGCGAGCTATTCACCCAACGAGCTGAAGAATCCGCGCTCGGAGGTTTCCGGTGCCGTCCCGGAGCAGCGCGAGTCCGACCACTACTTCTTCAAGCTCGCCGATTTCGATGAGATGCTCAAGGCCTGGACGCGCGGCGGCAGTCTCCAAAAGGAGGTCGCCAACAAGCTCGGTGAGTGGTTCGACTCCGGGCTCCAGGAATGGGACATCTCGCGCGACGCACCTTACTTCGGCTTTGAAATCCCGGACCACACGGGCAAGTTCTTTTATGTCTGGCTCGACGCCCCCATCGGCTACATGGCGAGCTTCCAGAACCTCTGCGATAGCCCCCGGGGCCGGGCGGCCGGGCTCGATTTCGACCACTTCTGGTCCAAGGAGTCCAAGGCCGAGCTGCATCACTTTATCGGCAAGGACATCATCTATTTCCATGCGCTGTTCTGGCCAGCGATGCTTGCCGGGGCGGGCTTTCGGGTCCCCAGTGCCATCTTCGCCCACGGCTTTCTCACCGTGGACGGGAGCAAGATGTCCAAGTCGCGCGGCACCTTCATCAAGGCGCGAACCTATCTGGATTATCTGAACCCCGAGTATCTGCGCTATTACTTTGCGGCCAAGCTCGGCAGCGGGGTTGAGGACATTGATCTTAGTCTGGACGACTTCGTGTTCCGGGTGAACGCGGACTTGGTAGGCAAGGTGGTCAATATCGCGAGCCGCAGCGTGGGCTTCATCGCCAAGCGTTTCGACGGGCGCCTGTCCGCGGCCCTGCCGGCCCCGGTCCTGTTCAATGAGTTCGTCGCGGCCGGCGACTCCATCGCGCAGGCCTACGAGCGGCGCGAGTACAGCCGCGCGGTGCGCGAGATCATGGCCCTGGCCGACCGGGCCAACCAGTATATCGACGAGCAGGCGCCCTGGGTGGCCGCCAAGCAGCCGGGGCGCGAGGCCGAACTCCAGGGCATCTGCACTCAGGGGCTCAATCTCTTCCGCCTCCTGATCGGCTGGCTCAAGCCCATCCTGCCCGGGACAGCGGCCGACTCTGAGGCCTTTCTCCAGGTCTCGCCGCTCACCTGGGCGGACCTTGGCCGGCCGCTCTTGGACCATCAGATCGCACCCTTCAAGCCGCTGATGACCCGGGTCGAGCCGGCCCAAGTCGCGGCTTTACTGACGGCGTCCAAGGAAGACCTGACAGGAGCCGAGGCGTCTCGCTCCGGCGCAAGCGCAGACGAGACTGCTCCCGCTGCCGACCAGGCCGAAACCGCTGCCCACTTGGCGCGTGATCCTCTGGCCTCGACCATCGACTTCGATATCTTCGCCAAGGTCGACCTGCGGGTGGCGCGCATCCTGGTGGCGGATCGGGTGGAGGGGGCGGACAAACTCCTAGCCCTGCGCCTCGACCTGGGTGGCGAGACCCGCCAGGTCTTCGCTGGCATCAGTAAAGCCTATGACGCCGCCGAGCTGGTGGGGCGCCTCACCGTCATGGTCGCCAACCTGGCCCCGCGCAAGATGCGCTTCGGCGTCTCCGAGGGCATGGTCCTGGCCGCCGGACCAGGCGGGGCGGATATCTTCATCCTCGCGCCCGACGACGGGGCCGAACCGGGGATGAAGGTCAAATAGCGGTGCTCGGTCGGCGTTGCCGCCGACCCCACCAGCCCCTGGCATATAATTGCCTATATCCTGAATCCGTGAACTAGCAGCCTGTCGGACTTAGCGACCGGCGCCACCGCCTGAGGCCATTGGGCGGGCTTTTATGGAAAAAAAGACGGTTTTCGGCTAGAAACACAGTTTTCCGCGGTGTTCCCCTGACTGCAGACGTAATACGGCCATCCGTTTCAGG
>JADNEJ010000020.1 GCA_016292295.1 Candidatus Thiodictyon intracellulare | reverse complement strand
CCACACCGCGCAGGGCACCCGCGCCTTCGCCCACTTGGCCAGCATCATCGAGACCGGCCTTGATCATAATTCCGCCTACCTTGTTCAGTCCCGGCGTCGCCGCTCCTTTGCAGAACATGGTCTTGCGCGCGTAAACCCACATGGGCTGGCCGGATTTGTGATCAAGGCCATCGAGACCTGTCGCCAACGCGCCGTCTCACCCTGGCCGTCTCTGGCCGAGGTGATTCACCAGCGGCACCAAGGACTTCAAGCTCCACCGTGGCCCTCACCAGCCATCTAATCGGAGCGACCCGCTAGGGCTACTTGGCAACCAGGGGGGCTAAACGGTTGCAGGGTACCGGGCAAGGCGGTCGGCGGCTGACGCGAACGGTCTTTTGCCGGATATCGTCTGCGAACGCACCCTGGCGGCTTCCGTGCCGCAAGTTGCTGAGAAATTGAAGAAATGAAGTCTAATAATAAGATTTCGTTTGTGGAAATTCTGTCGACCATGCTATCTTTTAAGTTCTGTCTGCGTTAGCTGTTTGTCGCAGTCAACAGATCCTATATTCAACTGTTTTATAATATGATTCCTGAAGGATTCCGTTGCGCGAGAGCCAAGCGTTACAAGGCGCAAACACGTAATGGGGGCATAATCATCGTTCAGGCATATCTTCTAGAACCTTCCGCCCGTCGAGCGCAAACCGTGAAGCCGCTGATTGCCGTCCTGTTGCCGGTGCTCCTGGTGCTGCTGTCGCCCACCCTGGCGGCGGGGCCGGTGGGGGTGACGGGTGTGCGCATTAGCCAGACTCCAGACAAGACCCGGCTGGTGCTCGCCCTCAGCGGGCCTGTTACTCATCAAGTGTTCCTACTCGAGGGGCCGGACCGGCTGGTTATCGACATCGCGGACGCGCGACTCTCCGCTAAGCTTCCCAAGCCCGACGGGGACGACCCGAACCTGGGCGGGTTGCGCAGCGGGGTGGGGGAGGGAGACGATCTGCGTATCGTCCTGGACCTCAAACGTCCGGTAGGGGTCAAGACCTATGCCATGGCAGGGGACATGGCCCGTGGACCACGCTTGATGGTGGACCTGATTTCCACCGCGGGTGCCAAGAACGATGCCGATGCCGATGCTGGTGCTGGTTCGGTTACCGCCGCCGCTGCTGAGACCCTGAACGCGAGTGCCCCCCCCAGCGCCCGGCCGCCGCCGCGCGTCCAGGTGCGGGGGCGGGAGCGGGCGCCGCGCACCCTGGTGGTGGCGATCGATGCCGGCCACGGCGGCGCTGATCCGGGGGCGATCGGCGCTCACGGCACGCGCGAGAAGGACGTTACGCTTGCCATTGCGCGGCGCCTGGCCGCGCTGGTGGCAAGGCAGCCGGGGATGCAACCGGTGCTGATCCGCGACAGTGATACCTTCGTGCCGCTGCGCGGGCGCATCCGCAAGGCGCGCAAGTACGACGCGGACCTCTTCATCTCCATCCACGCAGACGCCTTCGACAGCCCGCGGGCGCAGGGCTCCTCGGTGTTCACCCTGTCGCGCCGTGGCGCCAGCAGCGAGGCGGCCAAGTGGCTGGCGGAAAAGGAGAACAGCGTAGACCGCGTGGGCGGGGTGGACCTGGGGGAGCGCGATGACCAACTCGCCACCGTGATGCTCGACATGGTACAGAACGCCGCCCAGGAGCGCAGCGTAAAGGCCGCGGTCGCGGTGCTGCATAACCTGAGCCGGCTTGGTGCGACCCACAAGCAGGGGGTCCAGAAGGCCGGGTTCGTGGTGCTCAAGTCGCCGGACATCCCCTCGATCCTGGTGGAGACGGCCTTCATCAGCAACCCGGGCGAGGAGGCGCGGCTGCGCAACGGCGCCCAACAGCAACGACTGGCGATAGCCATCCTGGCGGGTATCAAGCAATATTTCCACCACTACCGGGAACAGACCGCGGCGCGGTCCACGAGGGCCGACCCGGAGTCCGGTAATGGCGCGGGCGACGGCTAGACCATTGATCGACCAATCTACCCCCGCCCCCAGCGGCTTGTCGATCCGTGTGCTGCCAAGCCACTTGGTCAACCAGATCGCCGCCGGTGAGGTGGTAGAACGCCCCGCCGCCGTGGCCAAGGAACTGCTCGAGAACAGCCTGGACGCGGGCGCCGCCCGCATCGACATCGAGGTTGAACAGGGCGGGATCAAACGCCTGCGGGTGCGCGACGACGGGCGCGGCATCCCCCCCGGGCAATTGGCCCTGGCCTTGGCCCGACACGCCACCAGCAAGCTCGCGGACCTCACCGACCTAGAGGCGGTGGCGACGCTGGGCTTTCGCGGGGAGGCCCTGCCGAGTATCGCCTCGGTGAGTCGCTTGACCCTGACCTCGCGTACCGTAGATGAAGGCAGCGGCCATGAGGTGACGGTGGGGCCGGACGGGACCCCAGGTGGGCTGCGCCCCGCCGCCCACCCTCCGGGGACCACGGTGGACGTACGCGACCTCTTCTACAATACCCCGGCACGGCGCAAGTTCCTGCGCACCGACAAGACTGAGTTCGGGCACCTGGAACAGGTGGTGCGGCGCATCGTCCTGGCCCGTCCGGAGTTGGGCCTGCGCCTGCGCCACAACGGCCGTACCGTGTTGGACCTGGCCCCGGCCGGGGCCGACCCGGTCCTGGTGCGCGCCCGCCTTGACACCCTGCTCGGTCAGAGCTTCGGTGACCAGGCACTGTGGTTGAACGAACAGGCCGTGGGACTGCGCCTGTCCGGCTGGGTGTTGCGTCCGGCCTTTTCCCGCAGCCAGCCGGACCAGCAGTTCTTCTATGTCAACGGACGCATGGTGCGTGACAAGCTGGTGACTCACGCGGTGCGCCAGGCCTTCAGCGACGTCCTGCACCAGGCCCGACACCCGGCCTATGTGCTCTTTCTCGAACTCCCGCCGCGGCTGGTGGACGTGAATGTGCATCCGACCAAACAGGAGGTGCGTTTCCGCGAGGGGCGCCAGGTGCACGACTTCATCTTCAGTGGTCTCAAGCGGCGGCTGGCGGCTGGGAGCCTGGGGGCGGCGGGCGAGGGGACCACGCCGGCCGTGGTGGCGGGGCCGGAGTGGTCAGACCCGGGACCGTCGGACGCGCTCAGGCCACTATCGCGAGCGGAGCTGAGCGCGGCGGCGCCGGGGACCGGTCGCCTCCCGCTGGGCGTAGACGAGGGGGCGACGGGTCTCTATGCGGCGAGACTCGCCTTTCAGCGGCCGGGGGAGTTGGGCACCGCGGCGGCTGAGCTTGCCGCACCGGACTGGATCTCGGCGCTCTCGACGACCGACGGGGAGATCCCGCCGCTGGGGTTCGCCCTGGCGCAACTGGGCGGTGTCTATCTATTGGCCCAGAACGCCGCGGGGCTGATCATCGTCGACATCCACGCCGCCCATGAGCGTATCGGCTATGAGCGGCTCAAATCGGCCTGGGGAGGCGAGGGCATCGTCAGCCAGCCCCTGCTGGTGCCGGTCTCACTGCATGTCAGTCCGCGCGAGGCGGACCTGCTGGAGACCCACGGTCACGTACTGGTGAGCCTAGGTCTGGTGATCGACCGGCTGGACCTGGGGACGCTCGCGGTGCACGAGATCCCGGCGCTTCTGCGCGACGCGGACCTGGAGCAACTGGTGCGGGACCTTCTCTCGGATCTGGCGGTGCACGGGGAGTCCGCGCGGGTTAATAATGAGGTCAATCGGATCCTGTCTACCATGGCCTGCCACGGGGCGGTGCGCGCCAACCGGCGCCTGACCCTGGACGAGATGAACGCCCTCTTGCGCGCTATGGAGCGGGTGGAGCGTGCCGACCAGTGTAACCACGGCCGTCCGACCTGGATCCAGGTGACCCAGGTGGAACTGGATCGGCTGTTTTCACGCGGGCGTTAGCGGTGCCATGCCCGTCATAGAGCACTTTGCGACCTGCGTTGTGCGCACGCCGCCAACTCCTCAATGAAATCGATCGCCTCCTTGTGGTTGATCACCTCTAGGTGCTCGCGCAGCGGCTTACCCGCGACGGTGATTCCTTGCTCCAGGATGACGCGCTTCTCCGCATAGGTCAAGGTCGAGCCCTCGATGGCGTTGCTGTTATAGGTAAGATCCAGACCATAGAGCCGCTTGAGGTCACCCACCTGGTCCGGCGACAGGGGCCGCAGCCCGTCGAGTTCCCGCCGCCGCTCGTTCAGGCGGGCATAGAGGGAGCGGGTCCGGGGGTCGGGTGGATGCGAGCTCAGATCACAGAGGATCGTCGGCTGGGTCATAAGGCTGGTACGCGGGTTCCGGATGCTGAATGCTCTTTAGTATAGGCCCGGACGCCTGACCTCAGAAAGAGCAGTTGTCACACCAAGGCGCTAAGCTCGCCAAGGTTTGTACGGCATTATGTAGCAAAAGCACATGGCTATTTATTCAGTGGTTTGGCTATAATTTTCCGATTCTGAGTCAGCCCCGGCAGCCGAGTTTCTCACCGAAATCTGGGAGATCCCGGCGCCCACCCGCCCGAATCGCACTGAAGTGCCACCGTCCACTCGACTTCGGTCTCACCACGCCCAGGCTGCGCCTGCGTTCAGTGACCGCAATCGCAGCAGCATTCAAAATAGGTGTGCTTGGTCTGGCGCAGCAGCAGTC
>JADNEJ010000097.1 GCA_016292295.1 Candidatus Thiodictyon intracellulare | reverse complement strand
TCGCGGCAGGACCTTCGGACATTTTTTACTACCCTGGGTTAGTTTGCACTTCCAAGGATATGAAAGTTTGGAGGTCCTGCCAACCCTTTCGACGCTTATGACCGACTTCCACTCTTGGTCTTGGGCGGATTTATGATCAAGGCCCAACTGCGACGCCGCCGGGCACACAGCAAAAATGTGGGATAGGAAACGCGTGAAATCGTCTTCTGTTCGCGTCTAGCCGAGTTGCAGAGTCACCTTGCCGGTCGCGACGTTGAACCAGGCAATCAGGGTATGAGTGCCGTGGCGCTGATACGCGAACTCGCGGCGCTCGACCCGTCCCGAGGTCATTTGCTGCGTCGGCGCTATACGCTCAAGTGCCTGTATTTCTATAATTTCGTCAACTGAGATCGTCTGGATTCCTGCTGCCGCCCGCTCTGTGGTCAGACGGTACGTCTCGCAGATGTCGTGGAGTTTCTCCGCGAACTTGGGATCTGGTTTGGCGTTCAGCCAGTCGCGACTGCGATGCGGTTTGATGTCCGCTGATTTTAAAAAAGCGCCCGATAGAGTGTGAGGGATGCTCGGGACAATCCCCCGTTTCATCGCCTCGTCGGCGACTTCCTATTGTGTCCAATGGGTGATGGCTCGCCCACTCTCGCGCGAGTCTTTGCAGGCCAGCGCCACCACCGCACAGATCTACTCGGCCTTGATTACAAATCCGCCCAAGACTTGCCTACCCATGTGGGTTTACGCGCGCAATGCCATGTTTTGCAATGAAGTTGCTACGCATGGACTGAACAAGGTGAGCGGAATTATGATCAAGGCCGATCTGCTCGGCCGTGAAAATCGGTGGCGTACTTGGCTGCGGGGCATCCGACAACCGCTCCGCGACGCTGGCGTCGGAGTTCTCCGTCCACCGCCGCCGCCAAGCTTGGACGGTAGATCGACCGATACCGAGTTCGTCGGCCGTCGCCCGCACGCCGACGTCTCGACTCGCCAACAAGATAAAAGATAATCCGTGCGCGCATCGCAATTTGCTGCGGACAGGTCGGTTGTCGCTCAAGCGACTTCAGTTGTTGACGGCCTTGATCACAAATCCGCCCAAAGTCGGCCAGCCCATGTGGGTTTACGCGCGCAAGACCATGTTCTGCAAGGGAGCCTGAGACGCCGGGACTGAACAAGGTGGGCGGAATTATGATCAAGGCCGTTCTCGACGCTCCGCTCACGATCGGTTACAGGGACGAGGGTAGTACGCAGTAAGGGCATCGCATGGAATCAGTAGAATTCTGAAAAAATTTTAATTTACAACATACTCTAAAAAATGGAATTATGATTTCCATCGTGTGGTACTCGTCGATTGTGGCCAGCCGCCGCCCCGGCCCGCGCGACCCACAGGGCCACTACCTCATCGATATCCAGCTCGGGGCGCAGCCTCAATGAGCGTCGATGTGCAGGGCTGGTCTCATCGGGGGTCAGGCGCGGCCTTGATCACTAATCCGGCCAGATCCCCGCTGACACTCGTCGCGGCCGGAATTTATCAAGGCCGTGAGGCGCTCGATGAAGTGCCGAGCATAGCTTGGATTGAGGTCCGCGACACGCAACAGGATGAGGACGTCGGCCACGCCGAAGTCCGGGTCCCGACAGGGCTCGCCGCAGGCCCGGGCGCCCAGGCGCAAATAGGCCCTGAGCAAGGGCGGCAGTGGCGCGTCGAGGACCTCGTCCGGGACCTGGACACTGCGCAGCGGGACCCGTGGGGTCACGCGCAGTTCAGGCCTCGTTAGGCCCTGGCGACGGACCCGGTTCATGATCGCCGCGGCCTGGATATCGTCGGCGCCCAAGGGGATGCTGGCGCACCCGAACAGGTAATCGAAGCGGTGCAGTTGCATGAAGGCGGCCAACCCGGACCACAGGACCGCGATGGCGGCGCCCTGCCGGAACCTCGGATCAATGCAGGTGCGCCCGATCTCGAGCAGACTCCCTGGGAGTCGGGCTACCGGCCCCAAATCGAACTCGTTTTGTGAATAAAAGCTCCCGATCTCCCGTGCCTTGGCATCGGTGAGCAGTCGTGTGCAGCCGACCAGCCGGCCGGTCTGTACCTCCCGAACCAGAAGGTGCCGGCAGACGCCGTCGAAGGCATCGACATCGAGGTCGCAATCACGGCCCTTGAGCGTGGCACCCAGCTCCTCGCCGAACACCCGAAAGCGTAGCGACTGGGCCTCCCGGACCTCCTGCGCGGTGGCCGCGAGTTCTACGAATAGGCGTTCTCCGCGTCTGGCGGGTAAGGCAGGGGCGATGGCTGGCATGCGTCATCCTCGGGTCATTGAAGAAGCGGGATCAATTTTACCCAGCCGCTGTTGCATGCTCGTGAGCAAATAATGACGATCCGGTTAAATACGGAAGCTTCACAGACCAAGTCCGAGTAACTAGGGTCTGACTCAACGATAAGCGATGCGGCAGCGGGTCGAACTTTGGTCGCAGCGGGGGGCGCCTCGCCAAGGCGTGCATGGCCGATCTCGTCGAGCTGGTGACGATGGGGCGGCCTTGATCATAAATCCGCCCAAGACAAAGCGTGTAAGTCAGTCATAAGCGTCGAAGGGGTTGACTGGACATCAGAACTTTCATGCACTTGGAAGTGCAAACTGACCCAGGGTAGTAAAAAATGTCCGCAGGTCCTGCCGCGAGAAACTTTAGCCCAGATGCCGGGTGTTCGCCACCCACCCGTTGCTGGTTGGCGAGCGGCGGTGCATGGTGAAGCACCGCGCACGTCTGGAGCGAGCAGAAAAGCTCGGTGATCGGGGCAACCCGCTACGGCTACTTGGCAACCAGGGGGGCTAAACGGTTACGTCCACCACCCTGGCGGCCATAGTGGACCACTTAAACGACAACGAGTATGCCCATATCCTTACGATCGAGGACCCGATCGAGTTTATGCATACCAGCAAGAGATGTTTGGTCAATCAGCGCGAGGTGCACAAGGGCACCCCGGCCATCCGCAACCTGATCCGCGAGGCCAAGGTGGCGCACATGTATTCCGCGATCCAGACGGGCCAGGCTCACCGGATGCAGACCCTTGATCAAAACCTCAAGGACATAGATCAAGGCCCAGAATAAGGACGACTTCATGTAATCGAGCCGCCGCTCTGGCCCAGCAACTGGGGGTGGCGCGCAGTATGCAGCGCGGCTGGTGCGCGGCGGCGCCGTTGGCAGGGCTGCCGGTGGAGGTGGCGGCATGCCTGGCAACCCCGGCGGGGGTACGCTACCTTCATCAGTTGGCGGTGGTGATGCATGTGATCATCACCCTGTGGGCCGGCGTCGGCGTGCGGTTGGTATGTGAGTTCATGGAACTGAGCGGCCTGTCGGCGGGGCCTCTTACGGCCGCCAGTATGCGGTTACGGTGCAGGTGCAGGAGGCGGTGGCCAAACATCTTCCATGGTCAGCATGAAGTGTTCAAGGGGACCAGTCTGAACCTGGACCGGCAGGTCAGACAGGCCAATGCGGCGGTGGTGGGCACCCAGATGCTGGTAGACGCAGCGCGCGCCGCGCAACGAGCGTATGACGCGCAGGTCCCCCATCCGCGCGGCCGACCACTGGCCTTCGCGGCCCGGATCGACGCCGCCCTGACCGAACGGGTCGCGGCCGAAGCCGAACAGATCCTGGCACGACAGACGCAGGCTGGTGAGCAGATCCGTGAACTGGGACGCAACGGCCATCTGTCGCTGTATCATTACGGCAGTCACCGCTTGAATGGTCGCAAGCTAGCGGCTCTGACGGCCATACACAACTTCTATGTCCGCCGCCCCGACGGCACCACCGCCGCTGAACGCTTCTTCGGGCGGGCCCATCCGGCGCTGTTTGACCAAGTGCTGGCGTACGTCGACCTGTCGCCGCCAGCGCGGCGCCGACGACCGCGGCCAGTCAGTTTGCCTACTCTGACGCTGGTGGCGGCGTGACGAGCGTGGGCGGAGCTATGATCAAGGCCATGCCGCGCTTGGTCAGGGCGAAATCCTTCAACACCTTCACGGCCGGCGGAAATATCGGTTCCTCCTTCGCCGCCGGCGCGCGGATGGCTCCCTCCTGCGCCTGTGGAGCATGTCGGTGCGCCTCCTTCGGCACCGGCGGCGGCATGAGTTCCTCCAGCGTGGGGATCTTGGTTTCGATCCGGCGCAGCACCATGGCGGCGGCGTCGCACTGCACCAGGGCACTAACGCGAAAACGCCCGAGCGTGGGCCGATCGATAGCGAACTGGCACTCATTGGTCTTCAGGAACTCGGCCTTCTGGCGCGGGCGCAGCGCCCCATCCACCTTGATGCTTGGGGGCCAGCCGGCGGTGATGAACAGGTCCGACGCCTTCTTCTTTACCATCATCGACAGCAATTCTTCCATCGCCTGTTTCAGTTCCATGGTCAGCACCTTAGCGCTTGGGGTTAGAGAGGCAGCGGGTGGCGCGCGCGGGGGCGGGCGGATGGGCAGGATGGGCCGGGGCGGCGGCTCGATTACATGAAGTCGTCCTTATTCTAGGCCTTGATCTTGGCATCCTTGCGGGAAATAAATCCCTTCTGCGCCATGTCTTTAAGGTTTTGATCAAGGGTCTGCATCCGGTGAGCCTGGCCCGTCTGGATCGCGGAAT
>JADNEJ010000168.1 GCA_016292295.1 Candidatus Thiodictyon intracellulare | reverse complement strand
CCTTGATGCGGTCGACCTCGCGCTGGTCGCGCGTACGCCGGTGGGCGGCACGCAGTTCAGCGAGTTGTTCGGTGGAGAGGGTCTAGTCAAGCATAGGGACGATAATATATCGACGTCGGCTGGTTACGCTAGGTTCCTGAGCGAACATCTCAGATGAGACGTGTATAATGTCTGGGAACAGCGAGCGCCAGCAAATTATTCTTAATTAATCATCGCGGCGCTCGGGCCATGGCCCGAGCGCCGCGGCGGGGCTACAATCAGCCCATCCGCTCAAAGATGACCGTGATACCCTGACCGCCGCCGATGCACATGGTAACCAGCGCGTACTTGCCGCCGACGCGCTGCAACTCGTACACGGCTTTGGTGGCGATGAAGGCGCCGGAGCAGCCGATCGGGTGGCCCAGGGCGATGGCGCCGCCGTTCGGGTTGGTCTTGATCGGGTCGAGGCCCAGGACCTTGGCGACCGTCAGGGCCTGGGCAGCGAAGGCCTCGTTGGACTCGATGACATCCATCTGGTCCAGCGACAGGCCGGCCTTCTTCAGCGCCAGGCGGGTCGCCGGGATCGGCCCCTCGCCCATGACCTCGTTCGCCACGCCGGCAACGGCATAGGAAACGATGCGGGCCATGGGGTTGTAGCCGGCCTTGGCGGCGACATGGGCGGCGGCCAACACGAAGAAGGCGGCGCCGTCGTTGATGCCGGAGGCATTGCCGGCGGTCACGGTACCGTCTTTCTTGAAGGCCGGCTTCATCTTGGCCAAGGTCTCCAGCGTGGTGCCGGCGCGCGGATGCTCGTCGGTGTCGAACACCACCTCACCCTTGCGGGTCTGCTTGACGATCGGCAGGATCTGGGACTTGAAGTGACCGGCAGCGATGGCGGCCGCGGCGCGGCGCTGGGATTCGACGGCGCAAGCGTCCTGTTCCTCGCGCGTGAAGCCGTGTTTGGCGGCCAGATTCTCGGCGGTGATGCCCATGTGGCCGACGCCGAAGGGGTCGGTCAGGACGGCCACCATGGAGTCGATCGCCGTGGTGTCGCCCATGCGGGCACCGGAACGCAGCGCCGGCAGCATATAGATGCCCTTGGACATGACCTCGACGCCGCCGCCGATGCCGTAGTCGGCGTCAGACAGCATGATGTTCTGGGCAGTGGTCACGATCCCCTGGAGGCCGGAGGCGCACAGACGCGACACCTGCATGGCGACCGACTCCATCGGCAGCCCCGCCTGGATGGAGGCCACGCGGGAGACGTAGGCGTAGCGGGAATCGGTCGGGATCGTGGTGCCAACGGTCACGTAGTTGATCAGTTGGGGATCGACCCCGGAGCGGGCGACCGCCTCCTTCATCACGATGCCGGCCAGCTCGCTGGACTCAAAATCGGCCAGGGCGCCGCCGAAGGTGCCGATGGGGGAGCGCACGGCGCTCAGAACGACAACGTCTCTAATCATGTGGTTATCTCCTCGTTTCGTGTTGGAATTTGGTGATGGTTGTGAGTCTGCCGCAGGTCGGGCAGACGAGGTTTGTGGTCTGGGCTGGGATGGCGATCGTAAAGCCTGCGGCCGAAACCGCCAAGCGGCGGTTTCCCGCGATCCCTGGACGGGTCACGAGCGCCTCCCCGGCCGGCCGCTCAGCGATTCGGATTTGACCCTGATCCCACCCCTCACATAAAGTGGCGATTCGCCGCCATTGTACGCGGCCAGCCAAACGACCATAGGAGAACCTGAAAATGAGCGAAACCAAGAACCACTTCACCGATTTTGAGTTCATGTTCAAGCAGATGCAAATCCCGGGCCTAGACATGGACGCCATGATGGCGGCCTACCGCAAGAACATCGATGCGGTCACTGCGGCCACCAAAGCGGCCAGCGACGGCGCGCAGACCCTGATCAAGCGCCAGACCGAGATCGTCAAGGACGCCCTGGAGCAGATGCGCCTGGCGACCTCCGAGCTGACCTCCTTCAAGGATGCCAAGGAACTGACCGAAAAGCAGGCGGATCTCGCCAAGCACGCGTTCGAGAAGGCCTTCGCCAACGTGAAGGAACTGGCCGAGGTCATGACCAAATCTAACACAGATTCCATGGAGATCATCCAGTCGCGGATGAACGAAGGGCTCGCCGAGATCCAGGACATGGTGAAGAAGGTCACCAAGACCTGATGCCTTGCCGGGCGGGTTTCCCTACCCGCCCGGTGCCGGAAGAAAAGAGATTCTCTCACGGAGACACAAAGAATGATGAAGTTCCGGTGAGCAGCCTTTGCCCAGCTGCTTACGGCGTTGCCTCCCGCCGGGCTCAGTCGCTTGAGTCCTTAAGTAGTTTTTCTGCGCGTCTTCGTGTCTGCGTGAAGAAGATGTTGAAGCACCGTCCTCGTGCAGCGGCGGGCGCCTCCTGCTCGCTGTCGTAGATGTGCGGAGCCAAGGGTCGCTTGGCCAGGGCGCGGCCGAGTTTCATCCGCAGGAAGGTGCTGGTGGTGTAGCGAGTCACCCCCGCATAGTAGCGCCCGGCAAAGTCCTTCACCATGGCAATGTAGGCCTCATCCAGGTCCGGGCGGATGCTGAAGTGGTCGTAGTTGAGGATCACGTCCACCTCGCGGCCCAGATGCCCAAGCTTGGCGGTGACCGCCGCCCGTACCAAGGCCATATCCTCCTCGGTCTTGATGGCCAGACGCTCGAAATTGACGAAAAACCGCTGCGAACGCGGGTCGTAAGTCAGGCGCTCGTCCAAACGGGATCTCCAACAGTTCTGCCCGCAAGCCCATTGAGGGATGGCGGAAGATGTGCGATGGCGGAAGATGTGCGCGTCCATCAGGCGCGGGGGGCCGGTCCATGATGGGCCGGAAGTCCATGCGCGCTAGGATGTCGCGCTCCAGGTCCACCCACGGGGCGATCTCGATCAGCTCCAGTCCGTCCCCGGGCGCAGACGAAAGACGCAACACTCGGTCACATAGAGCACCGGCTGACCCTTGGCGACGGCATAGCGGCCACTGTAGGTACGGTGTTCGACCTGGTCCAAGAACTTGGCCGCGGGCCCGCTCTCGTGGATTTCCAGGCACCCGCCCACCACCGCGATCCGACACTTGCCGGCGGTGAAGGTGCCAACGAAAACCAGGGTCTTGGCGCTCTGGCTGATATTGATGAAGCCCCCGGCGCCGGCCAACTTGCTGACGTTGAGATTGCCCTCGCGGTCCATCTGGGCCATCCCCAGGCAAGCTAGGTCCAGGCCCCCGCCGTCGTAGAAATCTAACTGGGCCTGCTGGTCGATGATCGCCTGGGCGTTGCGGGCGGCACCGAAATTGAGCCCGCCGGCGGGCAGACCGCCGATGGTCCCGGGCTCGGTGGTCAGTGTCAGGAGTTCCAGGATGCGCTCCTCATGAGCTACGTTGGCGCTCTCCTCCGGCATCCCGATCCCCAGATTCACCACGCTGTTGAGCTTGAGCTCACAGGCGGCGCGCCGCGCGATGATCTTGCGCGGGCCGAGCGCCATGGGGGCAACCGAGCGCATGGGCGAGCGGATCTCGCTCGCAAAGGCGGCATCATAGGGCGTGGCGAAGGTCTGCTACTGGTGCTCCGGTGCCTCGGCAACCACCACGCAGTCCACCAGCACCCCGGGAATTTTCACCGCCTTGGCCTGCAGGGAGCCGCGTTCAGCGATGCGCTCCACCTGCACGATCACCAGTCCCCCGGAATTGTGGGTGGCGATGGCCAGAGCCTCCTTCTCCATCGTGATGTTGCCGTCCGAGTCCCCGCTGGTCCCGCGCAGCAGGGCCACGTCCACCGGACGGCTGGGATAGAACAGGTACTCCTGCCCCTGGAGGGTCACCAGTTCCACGATGTCCTCGGTGGTGCGGGCGTTGAGCTTGCCACCGGTCCACGAAGGTGCCGAGTCCGATGCGCGAGAACACTCTGGGCCGCACGGCCACCACATCCAGAAACCAGTGCGAAATCACCCCCTGAAGTAGGTTGTAGGCCTCGATCCGGTTACCCGTCGCAAGCCGACCGAGCTTAGGGGACAGGCCCCAGTGACCGCCGATGATGCGCTGGAGCAGTCCTTCGTGGGCCAGGTGGTTCTGGGCCCCGCTCAGCGCCGTCGCCCTGTCCGGCGCATACATTACGATCAAGCGCACCACGTCGCGCGCCGTGACCACCTTACCCAGGCTGTCTAGGGTTCGGGAGACGAGTAACGGGTGTAGCTTGCTCATGACGTGGACTAGTACCTCGCGACGGAATTGCTGGGTTTTGCGGACCAAGATCGAGAACAAAATTTTAATCTGATTCAGCCATGAACAGTGTTTAGTCGTAAAATGAAAGACGATGCAATGCATGGGATCGCAAAGAAACGCTTGGCGCGTCGCCATGGACTTAAGAGGATTCCACATTTGCCTTTGACGTCGAGGTTACCGTTAAAGCTGATGGCATCCACGACTAAACGCACGACGGATACTAAGGAGTTTGTATTGGGATTATCCATGACGAAGTGCAACTGCGACTCCGCTGGGCACGCCGCAAAAGTGGGGGAATAGGAAACGCGCGAAATCGTCTTCGCTCGACTTTGGCCATTTTTGCAATCTGGCGACGGCCCCTCGCGTGACGCCACGGCGGTGCCGACGCGTGCGCTGAGCAGGGGGTTGCGGCGGCC
>JADNEJ010000643.1 GCA_016292295.1 Candidatus Thiodictyon intracellulare | reverse complement strand
TGGTGAAATACCTCCACGGCCGCGAATTGCACCCGCCGCCGGATTTGCCGGCCCCAGCATAGCCGGAACTTCGCCTCAGCGTGTACCCGTCCGCGGGCTAGGAACGGCCCGCGGCGGGCACCTACTGCTCCTTTTAGGTTTAACGGCAACCGCTTATCCAATCCATCGCTTGCCGCTCCCAAGCCGGTTGTGGAAGAATGCGATCACTTAGACGGCCGAGTAAGCTGCCTTGATCGACCGCGACGGTTTCCGCCCCAATGTGGGCATCATTCTGAGCAACGACGAGCGCCGCCTCTTCTGGGGTCGGCGCATCGGTCAAAATGCCTGGCAGTTCCCGCAAGGGGGCATCAACACTGATGAGACCCCGGCGCAGGCCATGTATCGTGAGTTGGAGGAAGAGGTTGGACTGGAACCCCACCAGGTCACGATCCTGGGCGCCACCCAGGGCTGGCTGCGCTACCACCTGCCCAAGCGCTTCATCCGCCGCCATTGCGGCCCGATCTGCATCGGCCAGAAACAGGTCTGGTTTCTGCTGCGGGTGGACTGCCAGGAGGATGCCTTTTGTCTGGACAAGACCGACAAGCCGGAATTCGATGCCTGGCGCTGGGTGCTTTACTGGCAGCCCCTGCACGAGGTGGTCTACTTCAAGCGCCGGGTCTATGAACTGGCGCTCGAAGAGTTGGCGCCGCTGCTGTATCCGGAGGGTATCCCGGAGCGCAACGAGGCCCTGCCGCGGGCGACTGGCTTCCTGCGCCAGCGGCGCCGCTGATGTCTGACGCCCGCGCCCTGACCCCAGTGCCGACGCCGCTTGCGGCCCCGGTCCCCGCCCCCGCTTCACTCAGCCCAAAGGCCCTGTCGCCCATGCCCGGCATGCTCGAATCACTACGTCGCATCGTCCAAGAGGTGGACAACGCCCCCGACCTGGAACAGGCCTTGGCCATCATCGTGCGGCGGGTCAAGGAGGTCGTGGGGGCGGATGTCTGCTCGGTCTATCTCAACGACTATGACAACCGCCGCCACATCCTCCAAGCGACCGACGGACTGCGCCAGGCGGCGGTGGGACGGGTGCGCATCGAACTGGGCCGCGGCCTGGTGGGGCTGGTGAGCGAGCGGGCGGAGCCCATCAATCTGGACGACGCCTCGGCCCACCCACGCTATCTCTGCATCACCGATACCGGCGAGCAGCGTTTCCACGGCTTTCTCGGGGCGCCCATCATCCAGAACCGCAAGGTGCTGGGGGTGCTGGTGCTGCGCCAACTGGAGAAGCGGCACTATCTGGATGACGAGGTCACCTTCGTCGTCACGCTAGCCTCTCAACTCGCCGGCGCCATCACCTATGCACGCACCAACGGCGAACTGGCGCGCCTCCAGGACGAGGGCATCCCGCAGCGCTTCCTGCCGGGGCTGGCCGCCTCCCCCGGCATCGGCATCGGCACCGCCGCGGTCGTCTATCCCCCAGCGGACCTGGACGCCATCCCGGACCGGCGCGCCGAGAACCCGCAGGCTGAGGAGGACGCCTTCCGCGGCGCCCTGCAGGACGTGGCCGAGGACCTGGACCGCATGGTCGTACGCACCCAGGCCAACCTGAGCGCGGAGGATCTGGCGATCTTCGACGCCTGGCGCCTGATGCTGGAGAGCGACACCCTGGTCGACGGCACCATCGCCCGCATCCGCGCCGGCAACTGGGCGCCGGGCGCCTTGCGCGCGACCATCGCCGATCACGCTCGGGTCTTCGACGAGATGGAGGACGCCTACCTGCGCGAGCGCGCCTCCGACGTGCGCGATCTGGGCCGCAGTATCCTGATGCACCTGCAGAACCTCGCCGCCGCACCGATCGCCTATCCGTCGAAGACCATCCTGGTGGGGGCGGAGATCTCGGCCATGCAGATCGTCGATGTGCCGCGCGAGCGCCTGGCCGGGATGGTCTCGACTGGCGGCTCCGGGTCCTCCCACGTCGCCATCCTGGCGCGCGGCATGGGGGTGCCAGCGGCCATGGGCGTCTCCGACCTGCCAGTGGGGCGCGCCGAAGGCCGTGACATGGTGGTGGACGGCTACCGCGGGCGTGTCTATGTCGCCCCGGGTCCGGCGGTGCGGGCCGAGTACCAGCGGATGGCCGACGACGACCGGGCCATGAGCAATGAGCTGCAGGCCCTGCGCCACCTGCCGGCGGAGACCAGCGACGGCTATCAGTTGCCGCTCTTCCTCAACACCGGCCTAGTCTCCGAACACCGGCCGCTCGGGATTGAGGAGGCCGCCGGTGTGGGGCTTTATCGCACCGAACTGCCCTTCATCGTGCGCGACAGCTTCCCCGGGGAGGCGGCACAGATGTCCAATTACCGCATGGTGTTGGAGATGTTCGCCCCGCGTCCGGTGACGATCCGCACACTCGACATCGGCGGCGACAAGCCCCTACCCTATTTTCCGGTGCACGAGGCCAACCCCTTTCTGGGCTGGCGCGGCATCCGCATCACGCTCGACCACCCGGAGATCTTCTTGACGCAGGTGCGCGCCATCCTGCGCGCCTCGGTCGGACTCGACAACCTCCAGGTGCTCTTCCCCATGATCAGCACCGTGACCGAGGTGGACGAGGCTCTGACGCTGCTGCGCCGCGCCCATGAGGAACTCTTGGAAGAGGGTTACCAGGTCCGGATGCCGCCGGTCGGTGTCATGATCGAGGTTCCGGCCGCCGTCTATCAGGCCGAGGCCCTGGCGCGCCGCGTCGACTTTCTGTCCGTCGGCACCAACGATCTTACCCAATACCTGCTGGCCGTGGACCGCAACAACCCCCATGTCGCCAAGCTCTATGACGACCTGCACCCCGCGGTGCTGCGCGCGCTCAGCCAAACGCTGGCGGGGGCGCGGGTGCACGGCCGGGAGGTCAGCATCTGCGGCGAGATGGCCGGCGACCCACTGGCCGCGGTGTTGCTGCTCGGTATGGGCGTGCACAGCTTGAGCATGGGGGCGCACAGCCTGCCGCGGGTCAAGCGGGTAATCCGCAGCATCAGCCGGGCGCGCGCCCGCGAGGTCCTCCAGGCCGCCCTCCCGTGCGAGGACGCGGCCTCAGTGCGCCGCATCCTGTTCGAGACACTGGAGGGACTAGGACTGGGCGGGCTGGTACGGCCGCGGCGGTAGGAGAGATTAGTCCGCAAATGATCAGACTCTGGCTGGCCGACGGCCGACTGACCTTGCGCCGGAACCTCCCGGAGCCCGGACCAGGCCCGGGTTAGGCACTGGTCCGCTCGCTGCTGCGCGGTATCTGCAAAACCGACCACCAGTTGGTCGACGGCCTCTACCCCTTCACCGGCGTACCGGGCCACGAATTCGTCGGGGTCGTCGAATCAAGCCCGCCGGACCTGCTCGGACAGTGCGTCGTCGCCGAGATCAACCTGCCCTGTGGGCAGTGCGCACGCTGCCGCAGCAGACTCACCAAGCACTGTGCTCACCGCCAGGCCATCGGCATCCACGCGCGCCCCGGCGCCTTCGCCGCCGTCCAAACTCTGGCACTTGGCGCAACTCGGCATCGCCACCCTGACCTCGCTGCCGACCGCCCCGGCCAGCTTCGATATCGTCATCAAGTGCACCGGCACCGGGGCCGACTTCACGCTGGCCCGCACCACCGTGCGCCCGCGTGGGACCATGGTGCTCAGGAGCACCTATCGCGGGACCGTGGCGGTGGTTCTCAGCGCTATCGTGGTGGACGAGGTCCGACTGCTGGGTTCACGCTGCGGGCCCTTCGCCAAAGCCCTGGCACTGCTCACTGCCGGGACCCTGGATCTCAATGCCATAAAATTAGCGCTAACGCGCTGTTTTAATTTATAATATAACAAATTCAACCGCCCAAGAAGAAGTTTTCAACCATGGTCCTAAAGCCGAAATCAATGCAACATTATGTTTCTGAAAACAATTAATTTGTCAAATTTGAAAATATCTATACTCCGCTGAAGGAGTATTTGTTTTCCGATGGCTTCTTCGCGTGTGCGCGGACCGCTCCTACCGACTTCACTCGTGAACGCGCCCTGCCGCTGCCCGCCTTGGTGACGCTACTGTTGAACCTGCGCAAAGGCACCATCCAAGACGAGTGGGATCAATTTATTGACCTTTTTTCCGAGGGGCTGAGCAGCCATGGCGTCAGTGCATCGGCCTTCTGCCAAGCCCGTTAGAAGCTCAACCCGCGGGCCGTGATGAAGTTCAGTGATCATCTCACGGCCACCTTTCAGGCCCACTTTGCGCTGCGCCGTTGGCACGGTCGCCGCCTGCTGGCGGTGGATGGCTCCACCGTGCGCCTGCCGGCAACCCCGGATGTCATCGCCGCCTTCGGACTGCCGCCGACCGCCGTCGGAGGGCTCGCGCATCCCGCTGGGGCGGGTGTCGGTGCTCTACGATGTGCGCAACACGGTGGTCGTGGAGGCCGACTTGGCGTCCACCGCAGTCGGCGAACGGGTCCTGGCCGGGGAACACCTGCCAGCGACCTGCACGGATGACCTAGCAGCCTGTCGGACTTAGCGACCGGCGCCGCCGCCTGAGGCCCTTGGACGGGCTTTTATGGCAAAAAAGGGACGGTTTTCGGCTCGAAGCGCAGTTTTCCGCGGTGTTCCCCTGACTGCAGACGTAATACGGCCATCCGTTTCA
>JADNEJ010000004.1 GCA_016292295.1 Candidatus Thiodictyon intracellulare | reverse complement strand
GGACGTTGTCCAGTCCACGGGTAAGAAATTGGCGGAAGCCCATCACCGATTTAATAATCCCGAACACCGGCTCGACGGTCTGTTTGAGCAGCGCATAAGCGGCCAGGCCAACTCCGGTCTTGAGCCGGTTAGTCATGCGCTCGACTGGCGTGGCCGCGGGCGCCAACTCAGGCGGCTCACAAAACCGCTCCGACCAATGGGGGTGATGCTAGTCGCATGTGACCGCAACCAGCGGCTCGATCCCGGCCGCGTCGCAGGCCGCCATCGACATCGGTCCGCGGCAGGGCCTAACGGACCTTCATCACAAATCCGCTCAAAGCCTGCCAGCCCATGTGAGTTTTCGCGCGCAATACCATGTTCTGCAAGGCAGCGGCGACGTCGGGACTGAACAAGGTGGGCGGAATTATAATCAAGGCCGGCCTGACGCTTGAAGCGTTGGCGGATCGTGTCGGCGGCGAGCTGGCTCGCCACCTCTCCCGCGCTGGCCCCGCCGACGCCGTCGGCCACCAACCATCACCAGGCCCATCTCGGCGTGGACGGTGGCGGCGTCCTCGTTGCGCGTAGGCACGCGCCCAGGGTCGGTACGCCAGGCATATTCCAGTTTATAGGCCCACATCTTTATAGGCCCACATCGCGACCGGCTCCGTGTCGACTCTAGACCAGAGTGCGGTGGGCCAGGCGCCCGTTCTCACTCAGCGAGCGTTGCTGCTCATCGTCATCGCGCCGGCACCGCTCGCGGGGCCGGCGGCCAACTGTGCCGCCAGCCGCTTGGGCTCCACATAGCCAGGAATCAATTCGCCGGTTTCGGTGAGGATGGCCGGGGTGCCGCGCAGCCCGAGTTCCTCGCCCACCGCCATATGGGCATCCACCGGGTTATCGCAGGTCTTTTCGTCGACCGGCTCGCCGGCCTTGGCGGACGTCAGGGCGGCGCGCCGCGCCGCCGCGTCACCTGCACACCACACCGAGATGGCCTGCTTATAGGCCGGTCTGCCTTTGCCGGCGCGCGGGAAAAAAACGTAGCGCACGCGGATACCCTCCTTGCCGTACTCCGCGATCTGACTATGAAGTTTGCGGCAGTAGCCGCATTCGATGTCCGTGAAGACCGTGACCGTGTGCTTCGCCTCGCCCGTGGGCTCGAAGATCACCATTTGGGACTCGCCCAGTCCGTCCACCAACTGCTTGCGTGCACCGGACAGACGGGGCTCGGTCAGGTCCTCCCGATTGGTGAGGTCGACGATGCGCCCATCCACGAAGTAGCGGCCGTCCGCCGTGACATACATCATTTGGGTCCCAACTAGGACCTCGAAGAGCCCTTTCACCGGTGACGGCGCAATACTCATAATCTTTATACCGGGGATGACCTTGGTTAGGGCGGCACGGATGCTGTCCTCTGGCGCGGCGAGCAGACTGCCGGCGGCAAGCCACAGGACGGCGGCGACGATCAAACGAGGGCTATGCATGGTCATTTCTCGGGTCTCCAGAAGTCGGTTGACGCCGGGGACGCTGATGCGTCGCGCCGGTCGTCGTGGGGGATGCGCTTTAGTCTCTAAAATTACTTACTTTTATCGGCAACCGCCAGTCCTCGCCGCGCAACAGGGCTATGGCCTCTTGCAGGTCATCGCGGTTTTTTCCGGTGATCCGAACTTGGTCCCCCTAGGATCTGCGCCTGGACCTTGAGTTTGCTCCCCTTGACCAGTTTGACCATCGACTTGGTGGTTTCGGTGTCGACGCCCTGCTTGAGGCAGACCTCCTGCCGCGCGGTGCTGAGCGTCACCGCGAGGTCCTGGGGGTCCAGGGCCTTGAGGTCGACCACGCTCATGATCTGTTCGTCGGTCAGTTCAAAATGCGCCTTGACGCCCTTGAAGTCGAACCGGGTCGCAATCTCCCGATTGGCTTGATCGACCGCGTTACGGACCTCCTGGAGGTCTCTCTCGGAGACGATGTCAAACGAAATTATTAAGTTAAGCCATTGAATTTATTTTAAAGAACACGTAAATCAAAAGCGGCGAGGCGCCTTAGGGGCGCGTCGTCCTGCCGCCTAAGATAAAGCAAGCCGCGCCTGGCTGCCAGGATCATGCACCGCGCAGCGCTCGTCGGCGGGCCTGGGCGAGGCGGCGGATCGCACCTATTCAACCGCGAGGATGATGCCGCGCGTACAGTTGCTTCAGGCGCTCGCGCGCCACATGCGTATAGATCTGGGTGGTCGAGAGGCTGCTGTGGCCCAGCAGCATCTGCACCACGCGCAGGTCGGCCCCGTGGTTCAACAGGTGAGTCGCGAAGGCATGGCGTAAGGTATGGGGCGAGAGTGGCTTCGCAACTCCGACCTGGGTCGCATAACGCTTGACCAGTTGCCAAAAAGCCTGGCGGGTCATGCAGTCGCTGCGGCTGGTCGGAAACAGGAAGTCGCTCGTGCGCCCGCCCAGCAAGTCCTGGCGGGGCCCGCGCACGAACTGCACGAGCCAGTCCACGGCGTCCTCACCGAGCGGCACCAGCCGCTCCTTACCCCCCTTGCCTGAGACCCGCACCACCCCTTTGGTCAGGCTCACCTGGCCGGAGGTGAGGGTGACGAGCTCAGTCACCCGCAGCCCCCCGGCATAAAGGACCTCCAGCATAGTGCGGTCACGATGACCGCGCGCATCCGTGGGGTCGGGGGCGCCTAACAGGGCCTCGACCTCCGCCTCGGTCAGGCTCTTCGGTAAGGGCCTACCCAGCTTGGGTGCGTCCACCCGGGCGCTCGGGTCCGCCTGGAGTTCGCCTTGTCGCACTTGGTGCTGATAGAACTGGCGCAGACAGGACAGCAGGCGCGCCGCGGAACGCGGCTTGCGCCCCGCCACCGACAGGACCGCCAGGTAGTCGAGGAGATCCAGCCGCTGCGCCTCCAGCAGACAGCGCCCGCGCTCGCGTTCGATCCAGAGGGCGAAGGCCCGCAGGTCCGACTGATAGGCGGCCAGCGTGTTCTGACTCAGGCCCCGCTCCATCCAAAGAATATCGGCGAACCCCTCGATGACGGCGCGGTTATCTGCCATCACTGAACCCCGGCGTCAACCGTCGCCCCCTCATGCCGGAGCAACTGCCGTTTGAGCGCGAGTTTGTGTCCCGAACGCTCCCCGGCGAAGCCGCCCAAACCGCGCGCCGCCACCACCCGGTGACAGGGCACGACGATGGGACAGGGGTTGGCCCGGCAGGCCTGACCCACGGCCCGCGGGGCGCTGCCCAGGTCACGTGCCAGGTCGGCGTAGGTACGAGTCGTCCCGGCCGGGATGGCCCGGATGGCCGCCCAGACCCGTTGCTGGAAAGGCGTGCCACGCAGTTCCATGGGCACCTCAAAGAGCGCGGCACCGTCCGCAAAATAGGCCCGCAGTTGGCGGCCGACTGCGCTCGGTACCTCGCCCTCATCGGCCATTGCGGGCGGCGGCTCAAGGTCCACCCCGAGCAAGGTCTCCCCCGTCCAGTGCAGGCCGATTGGACCCAGGGGTGTGGCAAGCACGGCTTTGAGCATGTAGTACCTCCAAGGTTGCGAGAAGGCATATTCAGGCCGCAAATACGCACAAATAATCATAACACTACCCTGGTCCATCGACTCATTTTTGGCGCTTGTGCCGCTCGTCCGCAGGCACACCCAAGGCCGCCAGAAAACTTGTGGATAACTCTGTGGGCAAAGGTGTGCGACCGGTCGGCAAGTGGCTCATTTCAGAATCCATTTTTCTTGAGGGACGGGCGAGATAGACAAAACGAATGCTTCAATATCAGTCTGTTGCCATCACCCGTCAGTCGCTTGAAGGAAACGTCCAGCCTATTTGGTGCGCCTTTCGCCAACCGTGCCGGGTGTGCACAACCGCGCCCAGGCCGGGAGTAGGAACCGAGGAATTTGTCAAGTCGGTCCGTCATTGCACCCCCCGGGGGGTCCCCAACGCCCCGGCAAGTTCGCGCTGCCGCGGTGTAGCACCGCTGGTCGCTTGAGGTTTCGTCGCAAGACCTGGCGACGCGCCTCCGGGGGTGAAGGCGGATTCATTCAGTTCTGTGGCCCCTGTCGGCAGACGACGACAGACACTATCGGGGCAACCCCCGGGCTATTGTAATCGACTTGAAGTAGCCGATCGATTCAGGTGGAAAAGCAGACGAAGGGGAACTCACCGTTTCAGTATCTTGCGCCAGGCGCTGCGCAGGACCGGACCGACACCGCTCAACGGCGTCAGTCCGGCGCCGCGCCCCACGGCTCTGCTTCGCTAGAATCCGGGTCCGTCGGCCTGCCTGATGGACCTAGGGCAAGCCGGAAACCGAAGAGGACGTGGCGGTTACCGGGGTCGTCGTAGGCGCGGAACGCGGAGCGCAGGTGCAGTGCCACATTGAACCAACTGCCGCCGCGGAGCACACGCCCCTGGCCCGCCGCAGCACCTCGCGGGTCAACCGCAGCGCCTTCAGGATAGTCACCATACCAGTCCTGACACCACTCCCAAAGGTTGCCATGCGTTTGGTAGAGGCACCAGGCGTTACTGGATAGGGCCTTGACGTCTACGGTTTCCCGGCGACACAGACTCTTAACGCCGCCGCGATACGGCTCATTTCCGTAATATACACATCTCATCTGATATTTTCTCTCATGACCCTAGCGTAACCGGCCGACGTCGATATACTATCGTCCCTA
>JADNEJ010000591.1 GCA_016292295.1 Candidatus Thiodictyon intracellulare | reverse complement strand
GAACGAGGTCGAGCAGTCCGGCCGGCGCAACCTCCCAGGGCATCCGGCCCGCCTGCACCCGGACACCGACGGCAACCTCCCAGGAGCGCGCGGCGGTAGGTCCTGGCGATAGGCGCAAAGCCCGGGTCTTCGAGCCGGCGGCCCACCACCACCTCGTGCTGATCGTCGGCCAGGTCCTGGCGATGGGCTCCGGCACTACGAGTTCGAGCGGCCCACGGTCCTGCCTGATAGCGCCCCAAGGCATACCGAACGACGCGTGAAAGCTCGCCGTCCGTCGGGTGAAAATATGACCGGATGGACCCCAAACGCGTGCGGTCTTGGGGGTAGACTTGTGGGTAGAAAGCGACTTATTCATAAAGCTCGCTTCAATATTAGGATCTTATAAAATCGATTGGCGGAGAGGGTGGGATTCGAACCCACGGTACGCTCACGCGTACACCTGATTTCGAGTCAGGCCCGATCGGCCACTCTGGCACCTCTCCGGGGCTCGCCGCGAGGACGGCAGCGAGCGATATAGTTTCGGTCAAGCGCCGGCTTTTGTCCATCTCGGGTGAGGACGCAGCAACTAAGAAAGGGCAGTCGTCACGCCAAGGCACCAAACTCGCAAAATGTTTTTAGTGCGTTATCGGCGTTTGGCGATTTACCCGGCGGATGATCTGGAGGCTGGATCGACCCAATTGTATTGCTTGGCGAGCTTGGCGCCTTGGCGTGAGTCACTCCCGGATTTAGGTGAAACAAAGCGGCGTGAGTCTTGACCGGCGCCGCGGTGCGCACGGCGTACCCTACGGGTACCGACGATGTTCGCGGGACGGGAGCGGCGGCCCGGACCAGGACCGGCCCAACTCAGCGCGGGTCGCCCGGCACCTGCTTCACCCGCCCGGACAGGCTTGGCCAGGCGGCGCGCAGATACATGACCATCGACCAGAGGGTGAGTGCCGCCGCCAGGTACAGGAGCACCAGGCCAAGTCCATAGACCCAGGGGCCCAGGGCCGAGTCGCGCAGCAGCATCAGGACGATGGAGACCATCTGCGCGGTGGTCTTGAACTTGCCGACCTGGGACACCGCCACCTCGGCGCTGGCCCCGATCTCGGCCATCCATTCACGCAACGCTGAGACGGCGATCTCGCGCCCGATGATGACGATGGCGGGCAGGACGACGAGGGTCCGGTGGTCCGCCTGCACCATCAGGACCAGGGCCACGGCGACCATCAGTTTGTCGGCCACCGGATCGAGAAAGGCCCCCAGCGGCGAGGTCTGGTCCCAGCGCCGGGCCAGGTGGCCGTCGAGCCAGTCGGTGGCCGCGGCCAGGCCGAAGATGGCGGCGGAGGCATAAGGCGCCCAGGGCGCCTCCACATAGAAGACGCCAACAAACACCGGTATCAGGCATATCCTGAGCATCGTCAATAGGTTGGGTGTATTCCACATAGATTTAGTGGCAGTTCAGGGGGCGGGCGCATCTGGATGGAAGGAGTCGTGGATGCGCTGCGCCAGGTCGCGACTGATGCCCGCGACCCGGGCAATGTCCGCCACCCCGGCGCTGGTCAGTCCGCGCATACCCCCGAAGGCTTGGAGAAGTTGCTGCCGCCGCTTGGGGCCAATCCCGTCGATCTCCTCCAGGACCGACGCGGTACGCGCCTTGGCGCGGCGGCTGCGGTGCCCGGTGATGGCGAAGCGGTGTGCCTCGTCGCGGATCTGTGCGATCAGGTGCAAGGCCGGCGAGTCGGCGGGCAGTATAACGGGGGTCCCCTGCCCCAACAACCAAAGCTGTTCGGTGCCGGGACGCCGGTCCGGACCTTTGGCGACACCGACCAGGGTGAGAGTGCTCAGGCCCAGTTCCTGGAGCGCCGCCGCCACGGTGCCGAGTTGGCCCCGTCCGCCGTCGATGAAGACCAGGTCCGGCACCGGATACTCGCCCTGCTGGACGCGGGTATAGCGCCGGGTCAGGGCCTGGTGCATGGCGGCATAGTCGTCGCCCGGGATGATGCCCTCGATATTGAAGCGCCGATAGTCGGACTTGCGCGGGCCGGTATCGTCGAACACCACGCAGGAGGCGACGGTGCGCTCGCCCATGGTGTGACTGATGTCGAAGCACTCCATGCGGGTCGGCGCTTCCGGCAGAACCAGAGCCTCTTGCAGCGCCGTGAGGCGCAGGCTGTAACCCGCCTGACTGCCGAGCCGGAAGCTCAACGCCACCGCGGCGTTGCCGCGCGCCATCTCCAGCCAGCGGGCGCGCTCGGCGCGGACCCGGGAGCGAATCTGCACACGGTGCCCGGCGTGCTCTGCCAGGGCGGCCTCCAGCAGTTCCAAGTCATCGGGTTCAGCCGAACAGATCAGTTCACCAGGCACCTCCTTACCCACATAGAACTGGGTGAGGAACCCGGCCAGCAGCGCGCCCTCCTGGGTGTCCGGCGGGGCGAGCGGAAAGAATGCCTTGTTGCCCAGGTTGCGTCCGCCGCGGATGAAGAAGACCTGGACGCAGCTCTGCCCCCCCTCCTGGGCGTAGCCGATGATGTCCAGGTCGCCGCCCTCCCCGTTCACATACTGACGCTCCTGGATCCGGCGCAAGGTCGCGATCTGGTCGCGCAGTACGGCGGCGCGCTCGAACTCCAGGGCGGCGGCGGCCCGCTCCATGGCGACGCCAAGCTCGGTGATTACCTCGTCCGTACGCCCCTCCAAGAACTTGGTGGTATGTGCGACGTCCTGCGCATAGACCGCCTCGCTCACGAGCCCGACACAGGGTCCGGTACAGCGCTTGATCTGGTACTGGAGACAAGCACGCGAGCGGGTGCGATAGAAGCTGTCCTCACACTGGCGCACGGGGAACAGCCGTTGCAGCAGTTGCAGCGTCTCGCGCACCGCCCAGGCACTGGGATAGGGTCCGAAGAAGCGCCCGGGACCCTTGCGTGGACCGCGGTAAAAGGCCAGCCGCGGGAAGGCATCCTGCGTGCTCAGGCGGATGAAGGGGTAGCTTTTGTCGTCGCGCAGCAGGACGTTGAAGCGCGGCTTCAGGGACTTGATGAGGTTGCTCTCCAAGAGTAGGGCCTCGCCCTCGCCGTGCGTCACAGTCACTTCAATGTCCGCCACCTGGCCCACCATCACCAGCAGACGGTGGTTCAGCGCGCGACTGAAGTAGCTCGCCACTCGGCGCTTTAGGTTCTTCGCCTTACCAACATAGAGCACTGTCCCCTGCCCGTCCAACAGGCGGTAGACCCCAGGCCCCTCGGGCAGTTGCGCGAGGCGTTCACGGGGGTCGAAACCCTGCGCCGACGCGCTCTCACAGACTCTCGGGGTTTTCACGGATCAGACCGTGACGCATGGCCAGGCGGGTCAGGTCGACGTCGGTATGCACGCCGAGCTTCTCGTAGATCCGCTGCCGATAGGTACTGGCCGTCTTGGGGCTCAGGGAGAGGGTATTGGAGATGTCCTGGGTGCGCTGACCGTCCAGGATCATCACCGCTACCTGCAACTCGCGCGCAGACAACTCCTTGAAGGGGCTGACCGCTCCGCCATCCCAGTCCGCCAGCATCCGCGCCTGGGCGACCGATGAATCGACATAGGGCCGGTCGCTCGCCACCGCCCGTACCGCGCGCACCAACTCCTCCGCGGGATAGCCCTTGGTCAGGTAGCCCATGGCCTCTGTCTCCCGCAGTTGGCCCGGGAAGGGATCATCGCCGAGCACGGTGAGCGCGATGACCCGACAGTTGGGGACCAGGCGCAGCAGCCTGCGGGTCGCCTCGATACCGCCCATCCTCCCCGGCAGATGCAGGTCCATGAGACAGATGTCCAGGCTCCAGCCGCTTTGCTACCCGTAGCGCCTCCTCGCCGCTCGGCGCCTCACCGACCACCTCGATCTGATTCTGCTGGGCCAGGATGAGCCGTAGCCCGGCCCGGAACAGGGCATGGTCATCAACGATAATTACCTTAATCATGTAGGATTTTCCGCTACGCGACAGGCGCCCTCAGGGGCGCCCAGGGGTTGCTGAAACCGGGCTCGAGCCGACCGACCGACACCCGAACTGCTCGCCACGGACGCCTCCCAGGACGGCACGCGAGCCCCGCACCTTGGCACTGCCGGCCACTGATCAGCACCTGGTCCGCACACGCGGATACCGGTTCAACAGCTCGGCGGGGATGAGCCATTCCCGATAAGGTTTGTCTTCCTCAACAAACTCAAAGTCCACAATGTCGGGCTAAGGAATGTTGATGATGAAGAAGGCGGCGGAACCCGGCGCCCCCTCATCGGGGTCAAGCGGAAGATCGACGACCCAGACCCCGGAAAAGTCTTCCGGGCTCAGGTGGGTACCGCGGGAGTCGCTGAAATCATGGCGCTCGATGGCATCAGCGGCTTCGCTACTGGTGGCGTAATAGACCCGGATGAACCGGGCAACGATAGAATTGGCGGTAGCCATTGCCGAACCTCGCTACCAGTTAGGGGGTGATCAGGGCCCGGGGGCGGTATCGGCCGCCCCCGGGAGCCTGGATTGATTAGACGCGCAACGGCGTCGCAAGGTAGCTAGTCTAGCAGCCTGTCGGACTTCGAGGCCCCGTCGGGGCGGCGGGTCCGGTACACTGCCGAGATCAAGCCCGATGGCCGGAGTGCTACTGCCGATGCGCCGCTTCCACCCGATGGACTGCGACACTGACTTGCT
>JADNEJ010000001.1 GCA_016292295.1 Candidatus Thiodictyon intracellulare | reverse complement strand
AAGTCGTAGCCAAGTCACTGAATAAATAGCCATGTGCGTTTGCTACATAATGCCGGGAAAGAGCAGTGATCACGCCAAGCTCGCCAGGGTGTTTCAGTGTGTAATCGACCTTAGGCACTTGATCCAGCGAGTGATCTGGATGCTGGCGCTACTCTATTGCATTTCTTTGCGAGCTTGGCGCCTTGGCGTGAGCAACTAAACTGTCGGATTTTGGTTGAAGCACGGACACGCTGCGCTGCGCCTATCCGACGACCTGTCGCGTCTGCGCCGCTCAGGGCTGCTCCAATAGGATCAACCGCTCACCCCGCTGGATCTGGAGCCGGAAGAGTCCGCGCGATTGGCGCAGGACGAGCGCCAGGTCGTGCACCGTGCCGACCCGCACCCCGTTGACCTCGCGGATCAGGTCGCCCTCGCGCAGCCCTGACTGCCAGGCCATACTATCCTTGGTCACGGGTCCCACCACCACCGCACCGCCGCGCCCCCGTGGGTCCCCGAGCAGTGCACCGGCCAGACTGGGGGCGAACTTGTCGGCCGGTACGAAGCCTCGGTAGGGGTCGGCGATCTCGCCTTTGAGCATCATGGCCCGGCCGTCGCGCAGGATGGCGAGTTCTACCCGGGCGCCGACCCGCAGCAGCCCGAAGCGATTACGCACGTCGGCCCCGTTGGTCACCGGCCGGCTGTCCAGGCGCAGGATCACGTCGCCCTCGCGCAGCCCGGCCGCCGCTGCCGCCGAGTCCGGGTCGACCGCCGAGACCAGTGCACCCTCACGAGAGTCGAGCTTCAGGACCGCGACCAGGTCTGGGGTCAGGTCTTGCACCGCCACCCCGAACTCACCGCGGCGCACGGCTCCGTGGTCCATGATCTGGTTCATGACGGCGCGAGCCATGTTCACCGGGATAGCGAAGCCGATGCCGATGTTGCCGCCGCCGCGAGCCAGGATGGCGGTGTTGATCCCCACTAGTTCGCCGCGCAGGTTCACGAGCGGCCCGCCCGAGTTGCCCGGGTTGATGGAGGCATCGGTCTGGATGAAGTTCTCGTAGCCCTCGATCCCGAGCCCGGTGCGCCCGAGCCCGCTGACGATCCCGGAGGTGACCGTGCGGCTGAGCCCGAAGGGGTTGCCGATCGCGACCACGAAGTCTCCGACCTTGAGGCGGTCCGAGTCCGCGAGCGTCAGGGCGCTCAGCCCCTGCGTCGGTACCCGCAGCACCGCCACATCCGTCGCCGGATCGGACCCCAACAGGTCCGCCTTCAGGGTCCGGCCATCGTCCAGGGTTACCCGGATCGCATCCGCCTTGGCGATCACATGGTGGTTGGTGAGCACCAGCCCGCGGCGCGCGTCCACCAGCACCCCCGAGCCCAGGCTGTTGGTCTCGCGCTCTTGCTGCTGCGGGACCTCGAAGAAGCGGCCGAAGAAGGGGTCGCGCAGCAGCGGATTGTCCGCCGCATCGATCCGGGTGACAGTGGAAACGTTGACCACCGCCGGCATCACCTGCTCCAGCATAGGCGCCAGGCTCGGCAGAGGCTGGCCGTCCGCCGTGGCCGGCAGGCCGGCCAGGGTCGGCAGTGATGCCGCCGACAGGGTCGCGGCCAGGACCACGAGCAGGCAGAGGAGGTCGTTGGTTCGGTATTTCATGCGATTCAGACTCGACATGGTTCGATGTGCGGACCGATCGCGCCTCAACGCGCGCCCCGGACGCAAACAGGCCGGGCACGTACCCGGCCTGCATTCTACCTGTCAGTCGATCCGATCAGCAGTGCCGATCAGGCCGCGGTCTTGACTTCGGTCGCGTCGACCAACCGCTCCTGGGGTTGGCCACCGCGGATCTCGATCTTGCGGGGCTTCATGGCCTCGGGGATCTCGCGCCGCAGTTGCACATGCAGCAGGCCGTTCTCCAGATGGGCCTCCACTACACGCACATAGTCCGCGAGCTGGAATTTGCGCTCAAAGCTGCGGTTGGCGATGCCGCGGTAGAGGAACCGGGTGTCCTGCTGTTCCTCGTCGTCGGTACGGCTACCGGAGATGGTCAGGATGTTCTCCTTGGCCTCGATGGACAGGTCCTTCTCCGAGAACCCGGCCACCGCCATGGTGACGCGGTAGTCATTCTCACCGCTCACCTCGACGTTGTAGGGCGGATAGCCGCCAGGCTCGGTGCGATAGGCGGTCTCCAGGGCGTTGGAGAGCCGATCAAACCCGATCATGGACCGTAGCAGAGGCGAAAAATCGATGGTCGTCATGGTCATATCCTCAGATTGAGCAATATAGATTGGCGCGTTCGTACAAACGAACCGATGACCCTGTAGACCTCCTCAGGATGAGCATCTACATTATGTAAAATAGACCCGTTGGGCACTGGTGTCAAGGGTGGTCCGGAAAAATATTATGTTAAGTCGGTGGGGCGCGCACCACAGGGAGCGCGAGGGCGGAGCGTCTCGCCGGCGCCTGTACCGCCGGGGCGGGACGCTCCGGCTCCTCTAAAGGTGCATCTGCGTCTGGAGGTAATTCGGCAGCCCAACCTTGTCGATCAACCCCAACTGCCGCTCCAGCCAGTAGGCGTGGTCCTCTTCGGTGTCTTTCAGGTTCTGCTCCAGGATGGCCCTAGTCTGGAAGTCGTGCTCTTGCTCGCAGATGGCGATGGCCTTCTTGAGCCCTGCGGCCACGGCGTATTCCAGTTGCAGGTCGTTGGCCAGCATAGAGGGCACATCGGTACCGACCTGGAGCCCCTCGCGGTGCGTCATGTCAGGCGTCGCCTCCAGGAACAAGATGCGCCGGATCAGAGCGGTGGAGTGCTCTTTTTCTTCTTCCGACTCGTGATTGATCCGCTCGAAGAGCCGGGTGAGGCCCCAGTCCTCATACATGCGTGAGTGGATGAAATACTGGTCGATGGCGGCCAGCTCGTTGGCGAGCAAAGACTGGAGTTGCTCGATGACCTTGGGTGAGCCTTGCATTTGCATCTCCTGCGGGCAGATTCGGTCGGCGTCAGATGGCGGATTGCAGGTAATTTTCCAGGCCCAGTGCGGCAATCAGGGAGACCTGTGTCTCCAGCCAGTCGATGCGCTCCTCGCTCTCCTCCTGGATCTCCTCCAGTTCGTGGCGGCTCACATAGTCCCCGTGTGTCTCACAGTGACCGATGGTGGCGGCCAGGGCGTCGCGGTAGGCGCGCTCGGCGGTCAGGTCGTGCTGGATTATTTCTGATATGTCCTCTCCGATCAGTAGCTTGCCTAGGTCCTGTAGATTTGGCAGGCCCTCCAGAAAGAGCATCCGCGCGATGACCTGATCCGCCTCCTTCATGGCGGCGACCGAGGCCCGGAAGGCGTGGCCCTCCAGGGTCTTGAAGCCCCAGTGGCCCAACATGCGGGCGTGCAGGAAGTACTGGTTGATGTTGGTCAGGGCCAACTTGAGCACCGCGTTGTGGTGCTGGTGGATACTCGGGTCGGTCTTCATGGGCACGGCCTGTTGTTTAACCTGTTGGAGCAAGATTGGGTCCCACGCGTGGCGCTGCAAGCAGGGAGTGGGTCTGGGGTGTTGTTCAGCGCGGGGCGCGATCGGTCCGGGGATTGACACGAACGCGAATAGTTATTATTATCGCTGGAACCAGGTGATCAACGCGCGTCCAAGAGTTTGGAGCCGACCATGTATGTCTGTGTCTGTAATGCAGTGACCGACCGCCAAATCCGTGCGGCCGTACATGAGGGCGCCAGTTCCTTGAAAGACCTGCGCGAGGAGCTCGGGGTCGGTGTCACCTGCGGGACCTGCCTGCCCTGCGCCGGTGAGGTGCTGCGGGCGGCGCTGCGCCAAGACCCGGGCCCCGCGGCCGGCGCGGGTCTCGGCGGTACGGCCCCGGCCTTCGCCTGAGCACGATGATCGGCCCGGTGCGCGGGGCCTGACGGGCGCTCAGCGCGGCAGGGTCGGCGCATTGACACACTCGATCGCCGGCCCGAAGCGCCCATAGCGCACCCGCACCAGTCCCGCGTAGTCGATCCGCAGCCGATACCAGCGCGCGTCGGCGGCCCCCAGCAGGTATCCCACCAGCGCGCGCATCACCCCACTGTGGCAAACGATCAGGAGGTGCCGGCCCGGGTAGAGCGCCGTCTGCCGGTCGTAGACCGTCGCGACACGGGTGACGAAGGCCGCCAAGGGCTCCCCGCCCGGCGGGCGATGGGCAGCCGGGTCCCGGTAGAGTGCCACGAAGGCGGCGGCGGCGTTCGCCGCCAAGTCCTCAGGCGTGCGTCGTTCCCAGTCACCCATGCCGATCTCCCGGAGCGCCGGTTCGATCGCCAGCGGCAAGCCGTGACGACTGGCGACTTCCATGGCAAAGGGGCGACAGCGGGCCATGGGTGAGCTGATCACCTGATCCCAGGGGCAGGCATCCCCCAGGGCTGCGCGCAACTGCGCCCAGCCGGTCGCGGAGAGGGGATCATCCACCCCGTTTCCGCGGAACTGCCGCCCACCCACGGGCTCGCCGTGCCGGATCAGGTCTATCAGTGTTTCGGGCAAGGTGCTGTCATCCGCAATGTGACTCGGGTTGGCGAATCCCATTCTACCCTTCTGCCTTGGTGCGGGCGCAGCGACCTGCGTCGTTAACTGTAGCAGGCACTTTGCCTAGCAGTCTGTCGAACTTAGCGACCGGCGCCACCGCCTGAGGCCCTTGGACGGGCTTTTATGGCAAAAA
>JADNEJ010000638.1 GCA_016292295.1 Candidatus Thiodictyon intracellulare | reverse complement strand
GATCGGGGTCGCCTAAAATGGCCAAAGTCGAGCTTCGGACATTTTTTACTACCCTGGGTAAGTTTGCACTTTCAAGGGCATGAAAGTTCGGAGGTCCTGCCAACCCCTTCGATGCTTATGACCGACTTCTACGCTTTGTATTGAGCGGATTTATGATTAAGGCTGCTCGGTTATGCGCAGTTTCTCAGCCATCTGGACCGCTAGGGGATCGCTGTGGTTAGCCCGAACGAAACGAGCGATGCTGATGTGAGTGACCTTGAATCATGGACCCTATCGTCATCGCGGACGCCTGCTCCCTGATCGTCCTGGCGTCGACAGGTGAATTGGGTTTGCTGCGTAGACTCTTCGGGGAGGTGCGTGTTGCCCAAGCGGTTGAGCGTGAATGCTTTGCAAAATAAGGAGACGATCAAGCGACAATCACTGCTGCCGTCGCAGCTGGCTGGCTTCGCGTGGTCGCCGCTGCAAATTGCGATGAGTCCCTGCCGATAAATCTAAGCACAGGGGAACATGAGTCGATTCGACTCGCCTTAGCGCAGCCTGACCGGAATCTGATGATCTTGGATAACCGTCTGGCGAGATGATATGCGTTCCGACTCGGTCTCAATGTGGTCGGCACCGTCCGTCTGCTTGGTTTTTGAAATTGCCGAGCTCCGGGGTTTTCTCGGCAGTGCCGAACTGCTCATTGAGCAGATGCGGCAGAACGGGGATCGGATTAGCCCGCTCCTTCTGCGGAATTTGCGTGCAGACGGCTGGTGATGTCGCGCGTGAGCTATTTAAATACTATAAGCGTGGAATTTGACCATCATTCTGGCCACGGGCATGCGTAGATCGCCCCTGGTTGCGTCAGAAATAGTGGCTATTTTTTCTGACTAAATTTAAGGTCCAGACAGAGCAGCGCTGTGTGGTCCGCGCGGGACGCGCGGCTTCCTGGACTGCACGCCAAGGCTGAAGCCTTGGACTCCAGGGGGGCGTGCCGGCGCGCGAATGGCCCCGCACGGGTGCGCCTGCCGGTATACTGCGCCTCCATGTCGCTGCTCAGAAAAAAACCCACCTGCCCGATCCACGGCTGCGAACTTCGGCTCTCGCACCACGGCAAAAAGACCAACCCAGGGCACTACTGGATTGACGTCCAGGGGGCGCCAATCCTCTACTGCCCCGAGTGCCACGAGCGCGGCACCGATACCTCGGTGGAGATCGAGGCGGGAGCGTCCAATGCCTTCCTGCGCAAGCTGATCCGGCTCTACGACGGGTTCAGTTTCCCCCCCGAACTGGGCAAGCCGCGCATCCGCGTAGACTTCAATCCGGGGCGGTCGGTCGCGGACGGACTGCCGACCACCGCGACGACCGGACAGCCGCTCTATCAGGCCCTGTCGTCGACGCCCGAGCCGTCCCCGGCCGCGCCCCCCGCCCGCCCGCCCAGTCCGCCTGATGCGCCGCCCGATGACACCCAGACCTTCGAGAGCTTCCAGCCGCGCCAGCCCCGCCATCATCTTGACCAACTGGTGCTGGACCAGGAGACCCTGGCGCGCATCCGTGAGGCGGTGAATGTGCTGCTGTCCCAGGACCTGCTGTTCGGCTGCTGGAACCTGGGGTCGGTGGCGCGCACCGGGCGGCGCGTGGCGCTCAATTTCTTTGGGCCCCCGGGAACCGGCAAGACCCTGGCCGCGGAGGCGATCGCAGCCATGCTCGAGCGCGAGATCCTAGTCATCAGCTATGCGGAACTGGAGTCCAAGTATGTCGGGGAGACGCCCAAGAACATCCGCGCCGCCTTCCGCCGCGCCGGCGAGACCGGGGCCCTGCTATTCTTTGATGAGGCCGATTCGATCCTCGGCAAGCGTCTGACCAGCGTGACCCAGGCGGCCGACAGTTCGATCAATGTCGCGCGCAGCACGACACTGATTGAACTGGACAACTTCGACGGGGCCGTGATCTTCGCCTCTAACCTCGTGAAGAACTACGACAGCGCCTTCCTGCGCCGAGTGCTCGCCCATGTGGAGTTCCCGCTGCCCGCGACCGAGCAGCGCCGCCGGATCTGGGAGTGCCACATTCCCAAGGAACTGCCGCTCGCGGGCGACGTGGACTTCACGCTGCTGGCCCAGTATTCGGAGCACGCCGCGGGCGGGGACATCCAGAACGCCGTGCTGCTCGCCGCTTCTTATGCCTCGCTGCGCCAGGGTGCCGAGCAGGTCGTCGGTATGACCGACTTCAAGCGGGCCATCGCCTTTATCCTGGACGGCAAGCGGCGCATCCTCGAATGAGCGCAAACGATGGGAATGCAGCCTTGGCCGCTCCAGCGGCCCCTACCGCCATGCGACGGCTTGCGCGTCGCGACTTACTCACACGCTGGAGCGTGGGGACCGCCAGTGACCAACCGGAGCATCACCGATGAGCACCCACCATGACATCTGAGCCGCGCCAGCACGATGATATTTAAATTGAAAAATTCTGGCAGTTCGTGAGCATATCTATGACATCGGAGCCGCGCCAATACCGTATCGGCTTCATCACGCTCGCCCCCGGCATCCTGCCACGCCACGGCTGGAGCCTGCTGGTCGCCGCCTTCTTCTCCATCGGTCTGATGATCTTCATCTCGGTCGGTCAGACCTATGTGCTCAATGCGCTGCTCAAGGTGCCGATCGCGCAGCAAGGGTCGATCAGCGGTGACCTAGTGTTCTGGACCGAGCTGATCACTCTCGCGCTTTTCATGCCGGCCGGCATCCTGATGGACCGCATCGGACGCCGCTCCATCTATGCCGCGGGCTTCCTGCTGCTAGCCCTGACCTATATCCTCTATCCTCAGGCGAGCAGCGTGGATGACCTCTATCTCTATCGCATCCTCTATGGCGGTGCGGTCGTCTGTGTCGCGGGGGGGCTGTCTACGGTCATGGTGGACTACCCGGCCGAGTGCTCGCGCGGCAAGCTGGTCGCACTCCTGGGAGTGGTGAGCGGGCTCGGTGTCGCCTTCATCCAGGGGTTGGGTGCGCTGCCCCAGGCCCTAGTCAAGGCCGGCTGGAGCGAGCAGCAGGCCGGGATCATCACCCATCTGGGGGTCGCCGGGCTCGCGGTCGCGGTCGCACTGCTGATCGTCCTGGGGCTCAAGGGCGGTACCCCGGTCCACAAGCGTGATCGCCCGGGGGTGCGCGAACTCTTCGTCAGCGGCTTCGCCCAGGTCCGCAACCCGCGCATCCTGCTCGCCTATTGCGCCGCCTTCATCGCCCGCGGGGACCAGTCGGTCAATGCCAACTTCCTGATCCTGTGGGGCACCACGGCCGGCATCGCGGCCGGCATGGGGAATGCGCAGGCGGTCAAGCAAGGCACCTTCATTTTCGTCATGACCCAGATCGCCGCGCTGGTCTGGTCGCCCATCCTAGGGCCCCTGATCGACCGGCTGGACCGGGTGACGGCGCTCGCCGTCTGTATGGTGCTGGCGGCCATCGGCAACTTCTCACTGCTGCTGTTGGACAATCCGCTGGCCGGCGGCCTGGTCGTGGTCTTCTTCATCCTGATCGGTATCGGCCAGATCAGCGTCTATCTGGGTGCCCAGTCACTCATCGGCCAGGAGGCCCCGAAGCGTGAGCGCGGGTCGGTCATCGGTGCATTCAATGTCTCCGGTGCTATCGGTATCCTGCTGATTACCTGGATCGGCGGGCGGCTTTTCGACCACATAGACCCGCGGGCGCCCTTCATCGTGGTCGGGGTGATCAACCTGCTGCTGTTCGCGGGGAGTGTCTATGTGCGGGTCAAGGCACCGAGTCCGCCTATCGACCGGGACGAATGACTGGGGGCACTCTGGAGTCCAAGGCTTCAGCCTTGGATGGATGGCCTGAAAGACCAGACCGAAGCGCTTGACCGCGACCGGGGATTGAAAGACCAGGCCCGCCGTGGTCGGCCTTGATCATAATTCCACCACTTTTTTCAGTCCCGGCGTTTCCGCTCCCTTGCAGAACATGGTCTTGCGCGCGTAAACCCACATGGGCCGGCCGGCCTTGGGCGGATTTGTGATCAAGGCCGCCGTGGTCATCTGGTGCACCAAGGCGGAACCCGGTGGGGGCGGCTTCAGCCGCGACGCGATCTGGCAAGCTGCCGTGATCTCGTCGCGGCTGAAGCCGCTCCCACGGGGGCCTGCTAAAGCCTCGACCTCCAGTAGTGCGGGATCTTTGGGCGGCGCGCGCACCCCTGATCGAGGCAGGCGGCGGGAACCCATGCCTCTCAGGGCGAGGGACGGGTGGCGCTCCTGTCATCGACCGCCACCCAGTGCTCCCTGAAGGGCAGTCAGGTCCAGAGCAAGATTGAGCGTTCGCTGTTCATCCATTTCCTGGTGGAGAGACTCAAGACCGGCGAGGCCGCGGCGGGGGCAGAGCTGGTGACCGAGAAGGTCCTGTTCCAGTATGCCTACGACAAAGTCCGGGCCGCCGAGGCCGGCATGACACCGCAGCGGTGGGTGGGACGGCAGCGTGGGCGGTTGGTCATCGAGCGGTGGGTGGGACGGCAGCGTGGGCGGTTGGTCATCGCCCGCAATCCGGCGTGGCGTTTGATCGCGACGATCGGGCTTCCGAAGTCGCCATTCGCGGTACTGCACGACCCGGAGTCCTACATTCGTGAGGGGGCTGTGCGTGAGCTAGCAGCCTGTCGGACTTAGCGACCGGCGCCACCGCCTGAGGCCTTTGGGCGGG
>JADNEJ010000652.1 GCA_016292295.1 Candidatus Thiodictyon intracellulare | reverse complement strand
CGTCGCCGCTCCCTTGCAGAACATGGTCTTGCGCGCGCAAACCCACATGGGCCGGTCGGCCTTAAACGGATTTGTGATCAAGGCCCAGTGCGTCGTTGATCTGGTCCATGACCCCGAGATAACAGGCGACGAAGCGCCCAACCTGCTCGCCGTCCATCCGCGGTGTCCGGCGCCGCGGCCTCCGCCAGGGTCGGTGGCAGCTTAAGATAGGGGGTGTTGAACCCGGGCAGGTCCTTCACCCGCAGCAGCGCGGTGGCGGTCAGCTCGGCGAGTCTGGTAGACCAGGCCGGCACCGGGATCTCGCAGAAGGCGAGGAAGAACGCCTCGAAGACCCCGCCCTCGAACCACCCGAGCCAGGGTAGCGCCCCCCGCGCGGCGGAGCTGCGTCGTCGGCGGGAGAAGTCGAGTGACGCGAGCAGCGAGCGATTGCGCCTCTCGGTCTGGCTCGGGTCCCGGAATTGCCCCAGTCGTTCGGCCAGCTCCTCGCGGATGGTCAGAGGACGCAGATCCTTGAGGTGCGGGGCGATCAGCGCGATGGAGAGCGGGCGGTCCTCCAGCCGGTCCAGCAGTTCATCGATCTCACCGCGCTCTCAGCTGGGGCGCTCCAGATTGATCTCCCTGAGCTCGACGATACGGCGCAGCAGGTGCAGTGCGTCCGGCCGGGCGAGCCCGCGCAGGCGCAGCTCGCGGATGCCCGCGAGCACGGTCTCCTGTGGGCGGCAAGTGACCAGCAGCCGGCCGCCTTGGCGGGCGCCGGTGTCGCCGTCGGTCAGGTCCCGTTAGAGCCGCTCCAGATCGGCGCGGGCGGGGGCGTTGAGTGCGCTCGCGAGTGATTGGGCATCGCCATCCGCGCCCCCGTCGGGTCTGGCGAAGGCCGGCAGCACCGACTCGAAGTTGTCCTAGACCAGGAGGACGCGGTTGCGGCGGAAGAGCCGCACTGCCTGCGCCCATTGTTCGTCCGGCTCCAGCGCGGCGAAGCCCATTCCCCCGAGCGCATCCCCGATCAAGCGGACCATGGCCTCTGCCCTAGCGCCCTGCTCGAAGCTGTGGAACAGGGTGCGATCGAAGCGCCCGGTACGGAGCCACCAGTGTTCCCCTCCCGCGTCAGTGCCGTCTTACCCATACCACCCCCGGCATGGATCAGCACGGCAGCGCGGCGGCCAAGTGCGCGCTCCAGGTCCAGCAGCTCGCGAGCGCGGCCCTGGAAGCGGTAGCGGGGGGGCGGGGGGAAGCCAGGGAGTGGGAGGTCGTCGCGCGGGGGCTCGCTGCACTGGGGTGCGGCGGTCTCGGTGGCGGGCACCAGAGCGTGGTCCGGTCCAGGGGCGAGCTAGCGGGCGCGGTTGGCGAGCAGTGCGGCGCTCCAGTTCAGCGAAGGTCGGGGGCTCGCAGAAGTCGATCACGACCTGTGGCAGGTCCGAGCGGGCAAGCCCCGCCAGGGCGTCGAGCACCGGGCGGGTGCTGGTGCGGGGGTCGATGAAGCCGATATCCCGCGGGCGGCTGACGATGAAGAGCAGGCGCAGCGGCAGCCCGACCGGGGGTGCGGCGGCGGTCGTGACCTGGTGCATCAGGCGGCGGCGTAGTGTCAGACCACGCAGGGCGCGCGGTGCTGCGTTGGCCGAGCGCGCTCGGGCGCGCGGGACTGATGCGTCTTTGGCTCGACATTAGCAGGGTTTTCTGGGTCTTGGTAGGGGCCGCCGTGCGGACCGGGCGCTGGCCTACCTCAGCCGAAGGCCAACTGCGCGGCGATCAGCAGCAGGAGCACGCCGAAGGCCCGCTTGAGCACGGTCACCGGCAGGCTGTGTGCCAGGCGCGCACCGAGCGGTGCGGTGGGAATACTGGCGACCAGCATCAGGAGCACCGCCGGCCAGTAGACGAAGCCGGAGGTCATGGCCGGCAATCCCTCCCGCCCCCAGCCTACCACCACGAAGCCGATGGCCCCGGCGATGACGATCGGCAGCCCGCAGGCGGCTGAGGTGCCCACCGCGTGGCGCAGGTCGAGACCGCAGCGGATGAGGAAGGGCACGGTCATGGTGCCCCCTCCGATCCCGACCAGCGCGGAGAGGGCGCCGATGCCGCCGCCGACGGCCCAGAGGCCCGCCTTGCCGGGCAGTGGCCGATGCCAGACGGCCCGGCACGGGATCAGCATGCGCACCCCCACGTAATACAGAAAGGCGGCGAACAGGCGCTTAAGCCAGAGCCCCGGCATGAATCCGGCGATGGCCGCACCCGCCCAGGCCCCCAGTACGATCCCCGGCGCCAGGCCGACCACCAGGTTCCAGCGCACGCCGCCGCGCCGCCAGTGGGCCAGGGCGGAGGCCGCACCGGTACCGACGATGGCCGCGAGCGAGGTGCCGACCGCCAGGTGCGGACCCAAGTCCCCGCCGATCCCCAGGTGGGCGAAGAGCAGGATGAGCGCCGGCACCATGATGGCGCCGCCGCCGACGCCGAAGAGACCGGCGAGCAGTCCGGAGAGGACGCCGGTTAGCAGGAAACCCGCGAGGTCGAGGATGGGCATGGGGCAGTGGCCGGGGGTTGTGGGTCATGAATCGGATCGGTCGGGTGGCTCAGCGTAGCGCATCCACCATCCCGGCCGCTGGGAAATACTTGATCATCGTTGCGGCCATCGGCGCTCGGGGCGCAGAGCGCCTGACACCTGCGTGACACCGCTGGAGCGGTGTCACGAGGCGAAAAACCTTCTTAGATCAGAGTCGGTCGCGCAGGTCGCGCATGGAGAACCCGCACCAGGGGCCCTCGAGTCCGCGGGCGAGTGCAAGCACCTTGAAGCGATCGCCCATGGCGGCTGGCAGCAGGAGCTGCTTGGCCGCCTGCACTAGGTTCTGGTGCGCCGCGCCGCCGCCCGCCGTGTCCATCATCAACCGGTCGATACCACAGCCGATCAGGAACTGGGCCTGGGTGGCGAAACCGGCGACCGTGAGCCTCGCCGCCAGGGCGGCCTGGGCCACGGCGCTGAAGTCCACATGAGCGCCGATGTCCTGCAGGCCGAGGTGACGGTAGGGGTCGCCATGCGCCTGGTGGCGCCAGTGGCACATCAGGGTGCCCATGGTGCGGTCCGGCTGGTAATAGGCGGAGGCCGAATAGCCATAGTCGATCAGCAGCACCAGGCCCGCGTCCAGGCAGCCGCCGAGCGCGGCGCACCAGGGGGGCAGGCGCAGATTGATCTCCGAGGTGTAGCCCGGGGTCCGGGCCAGTCCCGCCCGCTGGAGTGCGATGATCGCCGCGGCGAGGCCCGCGGAGCGCACCGGGGCCTCGATCTCGGTCAAGGCCCCGTCGCGCTCGCTCACGCAGACCTCCAGCGGTTGCCCCTCGGCGCCGATACTGAAGCGGTGGATCGGCATGGCGTCCAGCACCTCGTTGGCCAGGACCACGCCGCGCAGGGCCCTAGGCAAACCGTTGAGCCAGAGGCAGCGCCCGGCCAGGTGCGGGACCCGGGCGGCGAGCAGCGCCCGCTGGCGCTCTTGCAGTTCCGGGCTCGGCTCCAGGATCAGGTAGCGGCCGGGCAGGGCGCCCAGGCGTTCCAGGCCGGCCAGGACCCTGACTGCCAGGGCGCCGTCCCCGGCGCCGAATTCCAGCAGGTCGCCCCCGCCGAGACGCTCCAGTGCCTGCGCCGCCTGGACCGCGATACAGCCGCCGAAAAGCGGGGACAACTGCGGTGCGGTCACGAAATCTCCGCCCGCCCCGAACTTGGCCGCCCCCGCCACGTAGTAGCCGAGCTCCGGAGCATAGAGCGCCAGGTCCATGAACTGATCAAAGGGCAGCAGCCCCCCGGCGGCGGCGATCTCGGCGCGGATCAGTTCACCGAGGCGGGCACTGTGCCGGGCGGCGGCGGAGTCCGGGTTCATTGTCGTGGCTGGAGCGTTCTGGGGTGGGTACATGGAGCGGGGGTGTCGGATGCCTGTCGGAGTTTGCCCCGGAAATCGCCGTGCTGGGGCGATCCGCGGGCTATTGGTTGCAAGAAAAAGATTTGATGTCGGCGGCGTACCGGAGTGCACACTGCCTGGCGACGGGGAAATCCGACGGACTGCTCGGGTGGCGCACCAGCGGCCAGTGTAACCAGATTCGGTGTCCTGTGGTGGCGACCCCGCCGAACATGAAAGGCCCCTGTAGAAGCGGCCTCCGGCCGCGATGCGGCGCCGCGGTAAACTCCGACGCCGCGTTCCCGGCGCGGCTGAAGCCGCTCCCACGGGGGGCTACCTTTGCCCGGGGCGGCTGGTCTTGCTGCCATGGTCCTTAGCCGGACGGCGGCGCCGAAGGCGTATTGAGAATCCTTCCACGGTCCAAAAGCCTGGGAATCCAGTGTGAGCGGTGTGAGCTACCCGCCCGCATCGGCCAGTACCTGGCCGATGGCGTCGATGAGGTGCTGCGCATTGGTCTCGTCGGCAGCGGCGCGGCCCTGGTAGTGGCGAAAGTCGCGCAGGGTGACCTGGGCGTAGGCCTGGACGCGGTGCAGCAGGTCGCGGCGGCGGGGTGGGGCTAATTCCCGCCCGGCGGCATTGAGATATATTCAGCTAATGCCAAATTTTCGGTTTCCTCACCAACCGGTTATTTCAAAGTTCTCCGTCAGCAAGGAGCGCAAGTCACTCTGGTACTCACCCGAGTTACTGAAGAAGTCTGCGCAGGCTTTGCGAAACACGTCAAATGATTCGTAATACTTGTT
>JADNEJ010000085.1 GCA_016292295.1 Candidatus Thiodictyon intracellulare | reverse complement strand
GGCAGGAGCAAGTCAGTGTCGCGGTCCATCGGGTGGAAGCGGCGCATCGGCAGTAACACTTCGGCCATCGGGTGGCCATCGGGGTTGATTCCGACAGTGTACCGGACCCGCCGACCCGACGGGGCCGCGAAGTCCGACAGGCTGCTAAGCGTGGGGCTGCATGGTGTAAAATCGCGGCTTTCGCGAATGACCGTGAGGTTCGCCCCGGTGCCCCGGGCCCCAGGCGGCCGGAGTTGAGTGTGCAAGAAAATACCCGCAGCGAGGCCCCAGGATCGAACGGCACAGTCCCGCCGGAGTCACCGCCCGTGCGCGGTGTCCCCCGGATCGGGCCCGGCGCGGATGAGGCGGTGGCGTCCACCGTCGAACCGATCATCACGGTGCTCGCACCGGCCGTCGTGGTCGGACCAGCGCGAGCACCGGCGAGCCGCTCCGGGCGAGGCCCGCGGTCGGCCGTCGGCTGGCTCCTGCAGTACCTGACCGTCTTGGGTGCGCCCCTGCAATTGCTGACGCTGGGCCTGTTCGGGGCGGCGGCCTTCGTCAACCTGACCCTGCCCGAACTGCCGGACGTGAAGCAGGGCTTGAGTCAGGTCCAGCTTCAGGAACCACTGCGCGTCTATAGCGCCGACGGTGCCTTAATGGCCGAGTTCGGCGTGGAGCGGCGCCAGCCACTCACCTATGCGGAGTGCCCGTTGCTGCTGATCCAGGCCTTTTTGGCGACCGAGGACAGCCGCTTCTTTGAGCACGGCGGTATCGACGTGGTCGGCATGGGCCGCGCGATCGTCAACTATGCCTCCACCGGCATCAAGGCCCAGGGCGCCAGCACCATCACCATGCAGGTCACCAGGAACTTCTTCCTGTCCCCGGAGAAGACCTTCAAGCGCAAGCTGGCCGAGGTGCTGCTGAGCCTGCGGGTGGAAAAAACCCTGACCAAGGAGCAGATCCTGGAACTGTATCTGAACCAGATCTTTTTCGGACACCGCGCCTATGGCGTCGCCGCCGCCTCTACCCTCTATTACGGGAAGGACTTGGCGCAACTCGATGTGGCCGAGATAGCCATGCTCGCCGGAGTGCCGAAGGCTCCGTCGTCCAATAACCCGGTCAGCAACCCCGAGCGTGCCTTGGAACGGCGCAATTACATCTTAGGGAGGATGCTAGAGTTGGGATTCATCGACAAGTCCCGGTATGATGCCGCCATTGCGCGGCCCGATGAGGCCAAGCTCCACGGGGCCCAGGTCGACCTGGAGGCCGGCTACGTCGCGGAGATGGTGCGCCGAGAGGTCGCCGAATATTACGGCGAGGAGGCCGCTAAGCAGGGTCTGCGTGTGACCACGACCATCGACTCGCGCTTGCAGACGGCCGCGCAGGAGGCGGTGCGCAAGGCCCTGCGACAGTATGAGCGTCGTCATGGCTACCGCGGACCCGAGGCGCGAGTGGACCTGGCAGCCGCCTCCGAGTTCGATATGGACGCCTACCTGGAGGGCGTGGCCGACGTGACCGGTCTGGAGGCCGGTCTGGTGACCGGGTTTGCGGACGGGGCGGCTCAGGTCTACTTGGGCGGCGGCCGCCGCGTCACTCTGGGGCTCAGCCAGGTGAGTTGGGCGCGGCCGTTCAAGAATGCGGGTTGGCGCGGCAATGCGCCGCGACGAGTGGCGGACGTGGTCGCCAAGGGCGATCTGATCCGCCTGCGTCTGGATCAGCAGGGCAGCTGGGAGCTGAGTCCGATCCCGGCGGTGACCGGGGTCCTGGTCACGGTCGCGCCTCGCGACGGGGCCATTCAAGCCATGGTCAGCGGCTATGCCTACACCGAGAAGAGCCAGTTCAACCGTGCCGTGGACATGCGCCGCCAGCCGGGTTCCAGCTTCAAGCCCTTCATCTACGCCTCGGCCCTGAACCGGGGCTGGACGCCGGTCAGTATCCTGAGGGACGTGTCGATCAGGATCGGGGACTGGCAACCGCAGGACTCCGATCATCGCGAGTTGGGTGCCATCCCCATGCGCACGGCCCTCGTCCTCTCGCGCAACCTGGCCGCCATCAATCTCTTGCAGAGTGTGGGCGTTGAGAATGCCGCCCATTTCATCCGCCGCTTTGGTTTTGAGCTCGACCCCAAGCTGCTCGGTCCCTCCATGGCACTGGGGACCGCCGAGACTTCACCGATCAAGATGGCGGAGGGCTATGCGATCTTCGCCAACGGCGGTTATCACGTCCTGCCCTATTACATCTCGCGCATCGAGAACGCCAGCGGGGACTTGATCTACCAGGCAGAGCCGCCGCGCGCCTGTTCGGATTGCTGGTACCGCACCGAGACCGAGAAGCCGGCCCGCACCGCGGGCACCGCCGCGGGTGAGAATCTAGCCGAGCAGGTCATCGATCCGCGTATCGCCTATCAGATGACCTCGATGTTGCGCGGCGTCGTCGAACGCGGGACCGCTACGCGTGCGCTACGCTTGGGCCGCACGGACATCGTCGGCAAGACCGGTACCACCAACGACATCCGTGACTCTTGGTTCTGCGGCTTCCAGGCCGACTTTGTAACCGTCGCCTGGATGGGCTTCGACGACAATGAAAAGCTTGGCCGCGGCGAGGAGGGCGGGCGGGCTGCGCTCAGCATGTGGACTGACTATATGAAGGACGCCCTGAAGGACAAGCCGGTGGCCAAGCTCGAAGCGCCCCCGGGGATGGTCAAGGTGAAGGCCGACGGCAGCCGCGGTAACGAGTCCAAGTCCAGCACTGCCCAGACCGAGGAGGTCATGGAGGAATACCGGCTGATGCTGATGGGGCCTGAGCCGGATGCCGATACCGGGCCGGCAGTGGTGGTCAAGAAAAAGCCGGCCGCGACCGCCAAGTCGGCCGCCAAGTCGGCCACCCAGGGCAAGCCCGCCCACGCAGCGCCCAAGTCAGTGGACGACCTCTTCTAAGGGCCGCGGTCCGGCGCGGGGCGGCGCTCAGGCCGGACAGCCCACCGCGACCAGGTGCGGAGCCTTCTGGAGTTGCAGCAAGTGATCGCGCAGCGCCGTCAGACGGTCGTTCAAGCGCTTGCGCTGCGCTTGGTCGAGGCTGGCGCCGAGACGGATCAGGAGTTCTCTCAAGCGCTCCTGGAGCTGCTCGCCGGCGCCTGCCAGGGTCGGCGGCAGGTCCCGATAATCCGCCAGCCAGTCGGTGAGGAAGCGCTGGATTGTGGCCTCATTCGCCTTGGTGCGCAGGAGCGCGATCAACTCCCAGCGCTTGTGCGTGCGGTACTCCAAGACCATTGACTCGGTGTCTGGCATCCGCCCGGTGACCTCCGCCACCACGGCGCGTTGGGCGGTGGTGAGGGGGCCGGTCCACTCCTGGACCGACTTGACGTAGCGGCGAGCTCGTTTGGCCAGTTCGAGGGCGCGATCCCGCTTGCCGGGCCGAGGCTGATCTTGCGTATACTCAACGGCGAAGCGTCGCTCCAGCGCCTGGACCTGCGCCGGTGTCAGCCCCGCGAGCAGCGGTGCCGCGGCATCCACCGCGAGTCTAGCATGGCGTCGGTAGAGGTCGTGAAAGGTGCCGCTGAGGCAGCGCGTGTTGGCGTCGTCGAAGCCCGCCCGGCTCGCCCAAAGCAGTGCCTCGAAGAATCCCGCCAGCCGTGGCAATTCCACCGTCCGATGGGCATCGAGTGCGGCCGCCAGGCGCGGCTCCCACCGCGCCATCTGGTCGCTATCGAGCTTCAGATAGTCGTCGGCGTAGTGCTTGATGAAGAAAGGTGCGGCGGTGCCGTAGGCGATCTGAAGTTGGCTGCACCCGGGCAAGATCAGCAGGAGCGAGAGCAGTGTCAGAAACAGGGTGCGGACTGCGTTCATGGTTGCGGATACCTGGTGAAGGGGACAATCTTGGAGACTCTGGAGTCACTCAAAGGGCAGTTCCCCCGCGACGGGCGGGTCCGATGGATCGGCTTGCGCGCCCGCCGCTGCGGCACGGTCAGCGTGCGCCTGTAAGTCCGCGCCCTGGCCAGTGCCGGACTGGAAGGGGACCATTATGGCGGCCGCAACGGTGCCCGCGGTATTACCCTGGTGCAATCCGAACGCCTGGCTGTGGTCGGAGCACTGCTCGGCGAACCCCCGCTGGACCCCACGCGACTGCGGCGCAATCTGGTCGTCTGCGGGATCAACCTGGCGGCGCTGCTGGGGCGCCAATTCACCATCGGCAAGGTCCGGCTCCTGGGTACCGGACTCTGCCACCCATGTGCGCACATGGAAGAGGTCCTGGGCCCCGGCGGCTATAATGCCATGCGCGGTCATGGCGGGCTCAATGCCCGGGTGCTGCGCGGCGGGCTGATCCGGGTAGGTGATGCCGTTGCGGTCTGCGATGCTGACGAAGAGTTATGCGCAGACGATGCCGCCGGCCGCGGCTAGCCGCACAGCGGGCGGCGCCGCGCGGCCTTGATCACAAATCCGCCAAAGGCCGGCCAGCCCATGTGTGTTTTCTGACGCAAGACCATGTTCTGCAAGGGAGAGGCAATGCTGGGACTGAACAAGGTGGGCGGAATTATGATCAAGGCCGGCGGTTCGCGGACTCGGCAACGGTAGTGAACCGTTCCTTAGCAGGTCCGGCGTGCAGACGCCACTGATTTCCCTTGATCCTCTGCGAATTCATATGTATACACGTCAAATCTGAGATTTTCTCTCATGACCCTAGCGTAACCGGCCGACGTCGATATACTATCGTCCCTATGCTCGA
>JADNEJ010000562.1 GCA_016292295.1 Candidatus Thiodictyon intracellulare | reverse complement strand
CTCGCCCGCACAGCGAACAGCGACAACGTCGGGCCTTCCCTTCGCCAAGGACGCGAGGCTCCCACGCTACCGGAACCGCGCTTGGAATTCATGCAGCCTTGCCAGAAAGACACGGTGCGCTGCTTGCCGTCGCGGATCGCCTGGATGAATTGCTCGATAGGCCAGCGACCGCGCAGCCTCACGCTAACCGCCTAACCGCCTGGCCGGTGATGACGCGCAGGGTCAGCGGATTGCCGGCGCAGTAGTCGAGTAGTGACTGCCAGTCGGCGATCTTGGCGCTGTCGAGTCCCCTCTCGTGTCCTAGGGTCAGGGCCAGTTTGGCGGCGTCGGCGCCGGACATGCGCGGCGGCCTTGATCATACTTTCGCCCACCTTGTTCAGTCCCGGCGGCGCCGCTACTTTGCAGAACATGGTCTTGCGCCAGCAAACTCACATGGGCCGGCCAGCCTTGGGCGGATTTGTGATCAAGGCCATGCGCGGCATCCGGATGCGGTGCGGGATGCCGCCGAGCCAGTCGTGCTCCTCGCGCCTGGAGGTCAGCAGCAGCCGCGCTTTGGTCGCCTAGTCGTGCTTGACCTGTTTGAGGAACCCGGCCAGATCCGCCTGCTCGGCCGAAGTCCAGGCGGACTCCGCACCGGCGGGGGATCCGGCGACAGGCGTTGGGGTTGGACTGGACGCGGACGACAGCGCGCACGCGTAGCGCTATGGCGGAGAGCGCGGGTCCGCCTGCTCCTGGCCGGTGAGGGCGAAGGCGATGGCCGCTCGCGCCTCCTGGTCCAGCTGGCCGGGGCGCTTCAACCGCAGTTCGATAGGAAACCGCCTGTCGACCGGGGGCTCTTGGCGGATGCCGAGCGTTGCGCTTAGGGGCATCGTCGACTTCCTGATGGTCGTTGGTCCGTCTACCCGGGGCATTAAATAACTTAATATTTATGTGTAAATGTGCTGCGCTTATCCACCCGGCCTTGATCATGGTTCCTGCCGCCGGTGCTCGGGGCAAATAGCGCCTGACACATGCGTGACACCGCGGAGCGGTGTGACGAGCAAGCGGCCACCGAGCGGGGACCTGGATTGCACTGCGCTCCATCCAGGCTACGAATTCGTCCCGTGATTTGCGCTAAGTGGCGGACGCATCTTCCGTGTCCGGGACCTCGTAGAGCGCCTGAAGCAGATCGGTCACCTTGTTGTCGAAGCCGACCTCGCAATAAGCCAGGTAGTAGTCCCACATGCGGCGGAAGCATGCATCGTAGCCGAGCGCGGCGACCGCCGGCGCCTGGTCATGGAAGGCGCGGCGCCAACGGCGCAGGGTCTCGGCGTAGTCGGCACCGTACCAGCGGTCTTCCAGGTGGGTAAGTCCGGCGGCGTCGGCCTGGGCGCGCAGCCGCTCGGAGGAGGGCAACATGCCGCCGGGGAAGATGTAGAGCTGGATGAAGTCGACGCTGCGCCGGTAGCGCAGGAAGTCGTCCTCATTCATGGTGATGACCTGCAGGCTGATGCGCCCACCGGGGCGCACCAGGCGGCGCAGGGCCTGGAAGTAGGTGGGCCAGTAGGCCTCGCCGACCGCCTCCAGCATCTCGATGGAGACGCAGTGGTCGAACTGGCCGCGGATGTCGCGGTAGTCCTGCAACCGCAGGTCCACCCGATCGCTGAGCCCCGCGGCGGCGATGCGCGCCTGGGCAAAGTCCAATTGCTCCCGGGACAGGGTGACGCCAGTGACGCGCAGCCCGCGCCGCGCCGCGGCCTCGGCAAGCCCGCCCCAGCCGAAGCCGATCTCCAGGAGGTGCTGCCCAGGCTGGGCGCCGAGGTCGTCGAGCAGGCGTGCGTATTTGCGGACCTGAGCGGCCTCCAGTGATTCACGCTCTCGGTCCGCGAACAGGGCCGCGGAGTAGGTCAGGCCCGGGTCCAGCCAGAGCCGGTAGAAGTCGTTGCCCAAATCGTAGTGACGGGCGATATTGCGCCGGCTCATGCCGGGGCGGTTATCGCGCAGCCGGTGGGCCAGACGGTCGAGCCAACGGGACCAGCGCAGCCCCTTGGGGCCGGCGCCCAGGTGTTCCTCGTTGAGTTGGAGTACGTCCAGGAGGCCCGGCAGATCCGCGGTCTCCCAGTCGGCCTCCATATAGGACTCGGCAAAACCGATGTCGCCCCGCATCAGCAGGCGCAGCAGCAGGCGCAGGGGCCGCGTGATGACGATCTCCCCCGCGGGTCCGGCGAAGCGTCCGCGATAGAGGTCGGCCCGGCCCTCGGGCAGGCGTACCAGCAGGCTGCCGAAGGCGAGTTGCCGGCACAGAGCGGCGAACAGGCGTGACAGACCAGCCGGTCGGGTCCGGCTGGTCAGGGGTTGGGCATCGATCGGTTCTTCGGCGGACATCAGGTGACTTCCTCCCGAGGCGGCGTGGGCTTGGGGAAATAGGTGGCGCCGCCTAGCCAGATCTTGAGCGCGTGCCAGTGGATCATGGTGACGACCTTCAGCGTCAGGAAGGGGAAGGCCAGGGCCGCCCGCAGCAGGTTGGCATCGGTGAACGGACGCAGGGTGCCGCGCTGGGCTGCGACCAGCATCAGCTTGCCGTCCTCGTATTCGTGGATCACGACGCCCGACTCGTCGCTCTGACGGGTGAAGCGGAAGCGGTAGTCAGCCTGCATCCCGACGAAGGGCGAGACGTGGAAGCCCTTGGTGCGGGACTGGCGCACCGGCCACGCGAGCGGCTTGCCGTGCTGATGCAGCAGATAGCCGTGGCGCTCGCCGAAGGTGTTGTGGACCTCGCACAGGATCGCTACCAGCTTACCGCCGGGGCCATAGCAGAACCAGGGGGTCATGGGGTTGAAGCCGTAGCCTAGGACCCGCGGCATGCACTGGATCTCGATCCGCTCGATCGGGATCTTCAGACCCAGCCGGGCGACCTGCCCCAGGAGCCAGTCGCGCAAGGGAGTTCCGTCTCCGGCGCCGTGGTCACGGTCGCGGAAGGAGAAGAGGTTAAAGCCGTTATGAGAGAACCAGCGGCTTCCGACAGCCAGCTCACTGATCCGATCCAGATCCAGGACCAGGCTGAAGACCCGATAGACGAAGCGATACTTTACCGGGAAGAACCGGCGGTGCATGACCTGGCCGAACAGGAGTTGTCCCGCGGCGTTCATGAATGGAACGGCTGGGGGTCGGCGGCGGCAGGACTCCCAACAGCCGAGGCCGGGGCACTGGTGCTGGTCTCGGGCCAGGGGATGGGTACCCCCAGGGCCGCGGCCACCTCGACCGCGGCGCGCAGGCCGTCCTCGTGGAAGCCGTAGCCCAGCCAGGCGCCGCTGAACCAGATCCCAAACTGGCCCTGGATCTCGCGCATCCGGCCCTGGGCGGCGATAGCGGCGGCGTCGAAGACCGGGTGCCGGTAGTCCATCTGCTCGATCACGAGATCGGCGCGCGGGGGCTGCGCCGGGTTCAAGCTGACGAAGACATCATCATCCTTGGGCAGGTTTTGGAGGCTGTTCATCCAGTAGGTGAGGGTGACGGGCGCGGCCGGGTCGGAGCCGGCGCCGCGCAGGTAATTCCAGGAGGACCAGACCCGGCGCCGTCGCGGCATCAGGGCCGGATCACGGTGCAAATAGACCCGGTTGGGCCTGGTCTGGAAGCAGCCCAACAGCTCAGACTCCAAGGGGTTTGGGTCCGCGAGCAAGGCCAAGGCTTGGTCGCCGTGGCAGCCCAGGACCAGATTATCGAAGCGCAGGCGCTCGCCGGTGACGGTCTCCACCTCGACTGCGCCGCCCGTGCGCCGCACCCGCTGCACCTTTGTATTGGTGCGCACCGTGCCGCGCATCCCCCCCAGCAGGCGCTGCACATAGCTGCGGCTGCCGCCGGTCACGGTCCGCCACGAAGGTCGGTCCGCCAAGTCCAGCAGCCCGTGGTTGTTGAAGAAGCGCGCGAAGGAGAGGAACGGGAAGGCGCGCATCTGCTGCGTGGGGCAGGACCAGATGGCGGCGGCCATCGGCAACAGATAGTGGCTGGCAAAGCGCTCGCCGTAGTGCCCCAGGTCCAGGAAGTCACCCAGGGACAGGATGTCGGTCCCCGGCCGATCAAGGAAGGCCTTGGTCGCCCGGTTGAAGCGGGCGATGTCGAGCAGCATGCGCAAGAAGCCCGGACTCCACAGGTTGCTGCGCTGACCGAAGAGCCCGCCGAAGTCGGACCCCGCGTACTCCACCCGGCCGCCGTCGATGCTCGCCGCGAAGGACATATCGGTCGGGTAGGAGGATACCCCCAGGTGCGTGAAGAAGCCGCACAGGAGCTGGTAGTTGCGGTCGTTGAAGACCATGAAACCGGTGTCCACGGCAAAGTCGCCGTCCGGGTGCGCGACCATCCGGGTGTTGGTGTGGCCGCCCACGTAGTTGTTGCCCTCCAGCAGCGTGACCTCATAGCGCCGATCCAACAGCCAGGCGGCCGCCAGGCCTCCGATTCCGCTCCCGACGACCCCGATCGATGTTGGTGACACCGCGACCCCCTGATGTTGATAAATGCTGTCGGATTAACGGATCCCACAACTGCTCTGGGCCGTCGTCCAACGTCCGTCCAATATTGAAACCCCGGGCGGAGACTACAAGGGGCAGCGCTGGCCCAGGGCTGGCCAGGCGCCCGCGGGGCTTCGCCCAGCTCAAGGACCGCGTTGAGCCCTAGCAGCCTGTCGGACTTAGCGACCGGCGCCACCGCCTGAGGCCCTTGGGCGGGCTTT
>JADNEJ010000412.1 GCA_016292295.1 Candidatus Thiodictyon intracellulare | reverse complement strand
GTTGCCCTCACCAGCCATCTGATCGGGGCGACCCGCTACGGCTACTTGGCAACTAAGGGGGCCAAACGGTTACCGCGGCTGAAGCCACTCTCACAGGGAGTGGGACGTGCCGTTCAGGCCCCCTTGGCGGTGAATCGCGGCAGGCCGATGTCCTAGCGGATGGCCGCCACTCGCAGCAGGAAGATGCCGGCGCCCGCGAGCAGGGCGGCGATCCGCCCGTCGAGCCCCAGGGCCAGTATGCCGATGAGGGCGAGGGCCTCGGCCCAGGCGGCGGTGGCGTGGAAGACCAGGGGCTCTTCGTTGCACAGGACGTCGCGCAGGATGCCGCCAACCACGCCGGTGACCACGCCCATGACGCTCGTCACCAGCCAGGGGGTACCGCAGACGAGTGCCGCCTTGGTGCCAGTGACGCTGAAGAGTGCGAGCCCGGCGGCGTCCGGGATCAGGAAGAGCCGGGCCGAGAGCACGAAGACCCGGGCGAGAAAGAAGGCCACCAGGGCGGCGGTCATGGTACAGATGAGGTAGGTACAGATGAGGTAGGTCTGGTCGCCGACCCAGAACACCGGGCGTTCGAGCAGAAGATCGCGCACGGAACCATCCCCTAGGGTGGCGGCCACGGCGATGAGCACGATGCCGAACAGCTCGAAGCGCTTGCGCCCCGCCTCCAGCACCCCGGCCACGGTCATCAGGACCACGGCACTCTGGCCGATCCAGTACATCAGGGTGTCGAGACTAGGTGACATGTGAGCGGCCGGGCTCAGGAGGCGACGTAGCTTTCCAGCAAGTGGTCGTAGGCGTCGAATCCGAGGATGGCGCGCAGGGTCGCGAAGTCGGCCTGGTGCTGCGGCATCCGCTCGGTGGCCAGGCCTGCCAAGGCCTCGCGCATAGCAGCGACGGCGACCGCGACCAAGATCAACGGGTAAGCGGCGATACAATAGCCGAGTTCCGCCAGACGCGCCGGGGGCAGGACGGGTGTAAGGCCGCCTTCGAGCATATTGGCCATGTGCACCCCCGGGACGTCTCGACAACAGCGGGCCATCTCGGCCTCATCGCGCGGGGCCTCCAGGAACAGGATGTCGGCGCCCAGGTCGGCGAAGGCGGCCAGGCGCCAGAGGGCCTCGGCAAGACCGGCGGCGCTGCGCGCATCGATGCGGGCCATGATCAGGGTGCCAGCCCCCGCGTCTCGGACATCTCGCTCACCGTGATCAGACCCGTGTCCGGCAAGGCCAGGCGCGCGGCTGAGACCGCAAAGCCGCTCATGAAGCTGAGCGCAAAGCCGGACTGCTCGATCAGGCGCGCGGACAGGGCGTCGAAGCAGCAGGGCATAGGGAGGTAACCTTCCCCCGCCAGCAGGGCGCGCGGGCGCGCGGGGGCACAGCCTGAGGCCACAGCGGGGGAGGCATTGGGGGGCGAAATGGGGAAGGACATGGGGCTTGGGGGTCGCTCGGCTGGGCTGGGCTGGGCTGGGCTGGGCTGGGATGGGATGGGATGGGCCGATTGTCCTGCACGCCGTACTGGTCCGCAAATCAAGACCGCGCCCGGTCACGCGATCCTGAGAGAGATTACGGTCGGTCGGCCGCCCACGGCAACCGGTCAGTCCTGGACCCAGTCGCCGAAATTCTCGATATTCTTCTCCTCGCCGTCGGCATAGCCGGCCTCGTAGGCTTCCGTCAGGCGCTGATCTTCGCGCTTGAGGTTCTGCAGGAAGCCACACTGCCAGCCCTAGATGTACTCGTCGGCGACGCCCGCATGCTCCATCTTGGTTACGGCGTCGTAGTAAAACTGACTATTATCTGCGGTCTCCAAGCGTTTGGTTGTGTCGTGTTTGGGTCGTCGGTCGCGCCCATCGCGCCGCGGGCTGGCCCGCTGCGGTCGCGCCGGTTGGTTTCGGATCGCACCTTGCCTAGGAGGCGCGGCTTGAGCAAGAAACAAAATAAGAATAAAGCTTTTTTCTAATATAAGACAAGCCGAGGGAGCGCAGCGGGTGTTCAGGGGGCTCACGGGGCTCGGGGAGCGGGCACGGGTGGGGCGGGGCGGGCTTGGCGCCGAGCCGGCGCTCGACGGTCCCTGGTCTTCGTCGCTCCCACGGGCTCCTGGGCTTGGATTTGGCCGGGATTCAGCGCATATCCACCTTTGTTGCGCACTAAATCGCCCCGTCTAGTCCATAATAGCCGCCAATCATGTCCGCCGCCGTACGGGCCCGACCCTGATCGGCGAGCAAGCCTCTCAGTCGACCATGAACCACAGCACCAAGACTACCGTGTGGCGCCGGGCGGCACTGCACCTGAGCGTCGCGGGCACACTGACCCTGGGCGTCGTGCCCTGGGCGCCCCTGGATGCCGGCCAGTTCAACCTCCCGGACATGGGCGACTCCTCGGACGCGCTCATCAGCAGCGGGGCGGAACTCCGCCTGGGCCGGGCCTTTATGCGCCAGGCGCGCGCGACCCTGCCCGTCTCGGACGACCCATTGATCACCGCCTATCTGGAATCGCTCGGCAACGAGTTGGTGGCCGCGGACAAGAGCGCCAAGGGCAGCTTCGACTTCTTCCTGATCGATCAGCCGGTGGTCAACGCCTTCGCCGGACCGGGCGGCCACGTCGGCGTCTACACGGGCCTGATTCTGGCCGCCCAGAGCGAGGACGAACTGGCGGCCGTGATGGCCCACGAGATCGCTCACGTTACCCAGCACCATCTGATGCGCGGCTACGAGGACCAGAGCAAGCTCAACATTCCCACCATGGCGCTCATGATCGCGGCCGCCATCCTCGCCACCCAGGCCGGGTCCGGGGACGCGGGCGTGGCCGCCCTGGCCGGCATCCAGGCGGCGGCCATCCAGCGGCAGATCAATGTCATCCGCGAGGATGAGAAGGAGGCGGACCGCATCGGCATCGCCACCCTGGCCGGCGCCCGGCGCGACCCCTATGCCATGGCGGCCTTCTTCGAGCGCCTGTCCAAGACCAGCCGGCTCTACGAGAACAATGCACCGGAGTTCCTGCGCACCCATCCGGTCAACAGCAATCGCATCGGCGACGCCCTGAGCCGGGCGGCCGAGTACGGGGTCCGCCAGCACCCCGACAGCCTGCGCTTCCTGCTGGCGCGCGCACGCCTGCGCGAGGCGTCCTACGACCGTCCGGAAAAGTCGCTGGCGGCCTTCAAGGCGTCGCTGCGAGAGGGCCGTTTCAGCAACGAGACGGCGGAGCGCTACGGCTATGCCCTAGCGCTGCTGCGCTCGGGCCAACTCGACGAGGCCAAGTCCGAGGCGTCCCGGTTGCTGGCGGCACAACCGAGTCTGGCCGAGTTCATCGTGCTGGATGCCCGGATCTACCTGAAGCAGGGCCGCACCGACGCGGCCCTGGGTCACCTGCGCGAGGCGGTTAGCCTGTATCCCGGCAATTGGCCCCTGCGCGGCGCCTACGCCGAGGCCCTGACGAGCGTGGGGCAGCCCCGCAAGGCGATGGAGCAGCTCAAGGCGGTCGCAATGGCGCACCCCGGCAACGCCATGCTGCTCGAACTCTTGGGCCAGGCGGCCATCAAGTCGGGCGACAAGGGGGCGAGTTTGCGCTACCGCGCCGAGAAGCTCTATGCCGAAGGCGACCTGGAGCCGGCCATCAAGCAACTGGAGTTCGCCTTGCGCCAGCGCGACATCGACTACTACGAGGCGGCACAGATCCAGGTCCTGCTGGAGAGTTGGAAGGAAGAGGAACGGGCGCAGAAGAAACGCGGGCGCGACCCCTTCGGATTCAACGCGGCGGACACCGCGGCCAGGCCCAACACACTCATCGATAGTCGCAGAGAAGACAAATGAATGATCAACCCCATCCGCAGGACCCTGCTGAAGGGCTCTCTGACCCTCGGGCGCATCGGCGCCGCGCTCGCGGTCGTTGCGCTCGCCCCGCGCCTGGTCCTGGGGCCGACTGAAACCAGGCCGCCTTCGAGTCCAAGGACTCAAGCTCAGCCCTCAAGGCGCTGCTGGACGGCAGCGCCGCCGAGACAGATGACGCGGTCCGCATCAAGGCCCCGGACATCGTCGAGAATGGCGCCGTGTTCCCGGTAACGGTAGAGACTACCCTGCTGAACATCACCACCATCGCCATCATCGCCGCCGGCAACGAGCGGCCCCTGGTAGCCTCCTTCGTCCTGGGTCCCGCGGCGTTACCCTTCGTCTCGACCCGCGTCAAAATGGCCAAGACGGCGGACCTGATCGCGGTAGTGAAGCAGGGCGAGGTAGTGAAGCAGGGCGAGCGACTGCTGCGTAACGCCAAGAACGTCAAGGTCACCATCGGCAGCTGCGGCAGCTGAGCGCGCCGACCCCCCATCATTCAGGTCTCCCGAGGTCAGCGAACATGTCTGATATCAAAGTCCGGGCCAAGCTCGAAGACACCGAAACGGTGTTCAAGTGTCTGATGACTCGACTTTGGCCATTTTTGCAGTCGGGCGACGGCCCCGCGCGTGACGTCACGGCGGTGCCGACGCGTGCGCTGAGCAGGAGGTTGCGGTGGCCGCTCGTCGCGGCCAGGCGGCACCCGCCAGTGGCCGCGGCACGCGGGGACACGCAGGGGAAGGCAGGCGGGGCATTAACAGTGTACGTGTTCCGAGGTCGACCAAGACACCGGACGTACCCAGGAATGCCTCTCCTGCCAGCCTCTATTGTGCCGACTCTGCTGCCCTTTGCGCCGCTGTTCACCGCGCCGACCTGGCGCCATGTGC
>JADNEJ010000271.1 GCA_016292295.1 Candidatus Thiodictyon intracellulare | reverse complement strand
CAAGGGAGCAGCGACGCCGGGACTGAACAAGGTGGGCGGAATTATGATCAAGGCCGTTGTCGACGCTCACTATCGGTTACAGAGACGGGGTCAGCACGCAGTAAGGGCATTGCAGGGAATCAGTAGAATTCTGAAAAAATGGTAGCTTACGACATACCCTCAGAAATAGAATTAGGATTTCCATCGTATGGTAGCAGGAACGGCTCACTAATAAATTAAAAAAGTCCATAGGAGGTGCTTTTCGCGTCGTTGTCGTTATCGTATCGTCCCGGATTCCCTCGCACGCCAAGTTGCAGCGATTCTCCGATTACGATTACGACAAGGATCACGATCGTGTTTGTGTTTAATTTGTTCTTGACTCGTTACCCAACGAATCTGGGCTAGGCCTTATCCTTCCACCCGAACCACCGCCGCTACTGCACGACCCCGGTCTGCGGGTGGATGCGGGTACCCGTATCACTGTTCCAAAAGAATCCAGTCTTCTAGAGCACCCCGGAATCGGGATCGATCCGCATCCCCGTGCCCTTCCACCCGAAGAGCCAGCGCTCCTGAATAGCACCGCTCGCCTGGTCGAGCTGCCGATTGGTGTTCTTCCAGCCGAACAGTCGTTCTTTTTGCACCTGCCCGGTGTCGGAGTGGACGCGATAGACGTCGTCGTCATCAATGCCGAGCTGCCTCTTCAATTCGTCTGAAGTCATGGTTCGCGCCTCAATGGACTCGTGGTCGGACTGCCCCCATCGGACTTAGCCGAGGCGGCGCTCAGGGCCCGGCGCAGGTTCCCTTCCAGCCGCTGCAACTCCTGGCTAGCCAGGGCGCGTGCGCGCTTGCCCTCGTCGGCGATTTTGAGCCCCTCCTCAATGGTCGCAATCAGGGTCTCATTGGCGTGGCGGACTACCTCGATATCGAAGACGCCACGCTCGATCTCGCGGCGCGCCTGGGTGTTGGCGGTCTTGAGGTTGTCGGCGTTGGCGCGCAGCAGGTCGTTGGTGAGATCGGTGACGGCACGCAGGGTGTCGGCGGCCTGCCCGGAACGGTAGATGGTGACCGCCTGGGCCAACTGCTGGCGCCACAGGGGAACGGTATTGACCAGGGTGGAGTTGATCTTGTTGATCAAGCCCTTGTCGTTCTCTTGCACCAGCCGGATGCTGGGCAGGCCCTGCATGGTAACCTGACGGGTGAGCTTGAGGTCATGGACACGCCGCTCCAGGTCGTCGCGCACCTCGCACAGATCCCGCAGTTGTTGGGCCTGCACCAGGTCGCCGGCCGACTCGACGCGCGCCGTCTGGGCGGGGATGACCGATTCGTCGAGTTCGCGCAGCTTCGCCTCGCAGGCCTCGATGTACTGCTCCAGGGCGCGGAAATAGTCGAGATTGGCCTGGTAGAGCCGGTCCAGTGAGGTGACATCGGTGAGCAGTTGTGTCTTGTGCCGCTCCAGGGTCCGGCCGATGGTCTCTATCTGATCGCGCACCGCCTCGTATTCCTCCAGAAAGCGGACGATCGGCCGGCCCTGGCCCATGAACCGGGAGAAGAAGCCGGGCTTGCGGTTGGGGTTCAGGGCCGCGACGTCGAAGCCCTTGAGCGTGGTAACCATCTCGCTCAAGGCCGCGCTAGCGGGGCCCACATCTTTGGCGCGCACCCCCTCCAGCATCCGGTCCGAGATCTGGGTCAACTGCTCCTGGGCCTTGGCACCGAAGAACATGACCGAATGGCTATTCGTCAGATCGAGTTCCTTGAGTAAGTTAGTGACCCCCGGGTCCAATGCGGTACCGACGACCGGGGTCAGCGCAGTAGGACTGGTCTGCATTAAATCGGTGTGTGCGGTCACTCAAGGGTCTCCGGGATGGGTTGCGATGTATTTATCTGAGGCGATTTCCCGACGATCTGTTATCAAAGGAGCGAGACCGTCCCGCCCCGATCCCTTTCTATCCGGTCTCTGCGGGAAATCGCCTAAACGATACCTTCGCGTTCAAGCTGCTTCTTCAAGACCTCGATCTGGATGTCCAGGTCCAGGACGTCGGTCTCCAAGAGGCTTTGCCGCTGCTGCGCGAAGACCTCTTCGACCGTGACCAGGACGTTGCGGAAGTTCTGCTCCAGCTCCCGGGAGTCGGCCCGCTGGTGGGTGCGGGCATAGCCCTCGGCCACCTGCTGCACGCCCTCCAGGTAGACGTTGAGAAACTTGCGCGCCCGGTACAGGGCGGTCGGCCGATCCGCGATCTGATCGAGGATGCCGCGCCCCTGGTCGCCCAGGCGCGTCAGTCGCACCTTGATCTCCGGGTTGCTCAGGGTCGCGGCCGTATGTTCCAGGTCCAGGAGGCGGCTCTCAGCCTCCGCCAGGGCCGCGGCCACCCGGCGCGCCGGGGCGTCGCCGCTACCGAAGGGGTGCCAGCGCACCAGCGGCTCGAAGCCGTAGGCCCAGTAAAACCCTAGGGCCGCCACGGCCGCGAAGGCCAGGCTTATCTCTACCCCGTCGCCCACCGCGAAGTGGGCCGTGACCCCGGCGCCGAGCGCCGTGAGGACCCCGCCCAAGGTCTTACGCGGCCAGCGCCACAGGCGCGCGAAACGCGCCCGCGGCTCGTCATGATCGGCGCGCAGACCACGCTGGGTCAGCCAGGCCCCGGCGATGAAGAGGAGGTACCCCGCAGCATCCGCCAGGAATTTGTCGAAATGACCGGTCCCCAGGGCAATAACGGCACCCCATAGGAGAGGCGTCGGCAAGACCCACAGCAGCGCTCCCCGCCAGGGCGGGACCCACCGCGAATGGAGCAGGAATAGGCCCGCCAAGCCTCCCGGGAATAGCGCCGGCCGCGCCCCGAGGGCGATCTGGTTGCCCTTGACCAGCCGCGGCGGTTCGTTGAGACCGAGGCTCCGCGTTGGCTCTCGGGGTCGTTCGAGGGTAATGGTCACCACAGAGTCCTCGGTCGATCAAAAGACGAGCATGGCCTGGCAGGAGACCAGGCCGACGCTCCAGACCAGCAGGGTCATACCGACGAGGCGCAGCGCCAGCGATGGCCGCGGGGTCTGGACGGGGGGGTGTTGCAGGTCGGACATGGTCTCATCTGGTACTGGGGTAAGGGTAGGTGCTTCTCGGCCGCGGCGGCGCTCCAGCGGCGGCGCACACCGATGTCCCTCAAGTGTGGGGGTACATAGGCCTCATCCCAACGCGCCGACAGGACCCGCAGTGAACTGCACGGTATCATTGCGTATCCGCTCCCGCGTCCCAAGCCGACGGGGGCACCCTCGAGACCGGATGATCGCATGAAAAAATCCCGTAAGGTCGGCGCCGCGGCGCTCAAGCCCCCGGAGCAGTCGGCGTCCGCGCTGCTGGCCTTGGCCCAAGGCCAGGCCGCGACGGGTCGCTGACGCGATGCGACTGCTGCCTTCAAGGATCTCTTGAAGATCGAGGACCGCCCCGAGTGGCTGCTTGAACTAGCCGCGGCCTACGCTGGGCGGGCCCGGGAACTGGCGGCCAAGGGGATGCCAAAGGAAGCCATCATCCTCTGGGAAAACCGCGCCCTGGTCGCCCCGCAACTGCCCCCGGAGCTGGACTATTGCGCCCTGCTCCTGCGCCAGGGCAAGGTCTAGGCGGTACTCGACCTGCTGACCCAGGCAGGCGAGCGCCGAGGATCACAGCCGCCGCTCCGCCGCTTCGCCCTGACCCTGGCCGGCTGGGGGGATGAGCGCCAGGCCCTGTGGGAGGAGACGCGCCGGGTCGGCGGGACCGGTCCTCAGGCCCTGCTGCGCCTGCTGCAACGCCGCCGCGCCCTCTTGGGCGAGGACTGTGCGCGGCGCCAGGCCCTGCGCCTGCTGGTCCCCGGCTTCCCCAAGAGTGCAGTCCTGATCACCGAGGGGGGCGGGCGCCGCCTGTCCCCGGACGAACGGCTGCTGGTCACCGCCTGGCACGCCGAGGAGAGCCGCGCCCCCTGGGACGAGATCGAGGCCTGGGGCGCCTATGCCAACCATTTAATCGAGGCCGGACCGGGCCCGGCCGGCAGCGACGCCGCCTTGCGCGTCGCCCTGGTTCTGCGCCGCGTGGACAACCACCGCGATCTCCTGAGCGGGGCGACGCCCTCTCGGGACTCAGATGACTTTGAGAACCCGAACCTGGCCCTGACCAACGCGTTCGTCTTGAGCCTTCAGTATGACCCCGACGGCCGCAACACCTATGAACGCCTGGTCCGCTACTATCTGCGCAGCGGCCAGTTTAAGGACGCCCGCCCCCTGCTGGAGCAGAGTCTCAAACGCTTCCCCAAGGACCTAGGCCTCCTGACCGCGGCTATGGACGCGGCACTCGCCGGGAATACCTTCAAGAAGGCCGCGCGCTACGCCCGCGAGATCCTGGCCCTGGACCCCATCAATACCGGCGCCCGAGAGCGCCTGGTCAAGGCCCATCTGGCCCATGCACACAAACAGGTCCGCGCCGCCCGCTACGACCTGGCCCGCAAGGAACTGGACGAGGCGGGGCAGTGGGACCAGGACGGACGGCGGCGCGAGCAGCGCGAACTGATCGCTGGCCTGCTCGACCTGATCGAAGATGAGTCCCGCGGCCAGAGCACCCTGCGCGGCCGGATCGCCGCCCTGGGCGCCGGCCTGTCCGCCGCCCTCGCCCTGACCTTGGAGGCAGTCGCCATCGGCCGCACCGCGGCCTGGGCCCTCAACCTAGCAGCCTGTCGGATTTCGGGGCCCCGTCGGGGCGGCGGGTCCGGTACACTGTCGGGATCAACCCCGATG
>JADNEJ010000075.1 GCA_016292295.1 Candidatus Thiodictyon intracellulare | reverse complement strand
TGCGACAACGCTCGCTACTACTGCTCCAAAGCGGTTCAAGATTACATCAAGGATTACTGTATCAAGCTTATTTTTTTTCCGCCTTATGCGCCCAACTTCAATCTTATTGAGTGGCTATGGAAATTCTTTAAGAAAAAAGTTTTGTATAACAAATATTACGAATCCTTTGACGTGTTTCGCAAAGCCTGCGCAGATTTCTTCAGCAACCCGAGTGAGTACCAGGGCGACTTGCGCTCCTTGCTGACGGAGAACTTTGAAATAACCAGTCGGTGAGGAAACAGAAAATTTGGCATTCAAGGTCTGCAAAGCGCTAGCCGGGGGCAATGCCGCATCGCTGGCAACCCAGATCGCCAATATTGCGTATGGGGATATGGACCGGAACGGTCCCAGACAAATCATCGAGATACCCGAGTGTCAGCAAGTCGACCCTGGGCAGAGCTGCGTTGCCAGCATCAAGTGGAGCGAGGACAATATCAAGATTTTCCAGGGAATTTACGGAGCAGGGCCACTCGGGCCACAGACCGCCGTGCAGGACGGCAAGGCAACCGAGCAGAATGCCAAGGCAAAATCGAACGATAAGATCGTGCTGGGTTTGCTCGTCATGCACAACGTTGGACATGCCTTTGTGGCAGGCTCGGGGCAGCCGAACAATACCGTCAACGGCCAATATATCGCCCAGCAAGGGCCTAATTATTTCAAGTATGTCGCGAAATGGCTGACCGATCACAACCGGCGCAGCACGACGGGCCAGGTCGTCACCTGCGATGACCCCAAGGTCTCTGGTTCCGCCGTCACGCACGACTGTAGCGCCAGTGGCCCGCGCCCGATTACGAGCTACCATGTAGTGACCTCGGGACCCTCGGCGCGGGATGAAACGCTGCCCCGGGAGGCCAGTTTAAGTAAGAAATATGATAGCTTGGCGGCCGGCAGCTACCAGGCGGTGGTTTCAGGGAAAGATGAGAAAGGGGTAGAGTCGCCGAAAATTACCAGCAAGAAATTTTAAATCCCCGGGTCGGCGGTGTCCTGCATCACCGCGGATAACACGACGCATGTCGCCAAGTCGCGCGCCCATGCCTGTTACGTCTGGTGGTATTGTGCCAATGGCTCGGAGGATTATCTCGGCTATTTCAGTTCGACCATCACAAGCCTGCAACTGAAGCTGGGGTAGCCCGATTATTGGACGAAGGTGGACAGTTGCACTGTCCAGTGAGCCTGTGAGCCTTTTCCCTGGCGCACGCCTACTTGGCGGCGCCGGCCCGATGTTGGCGCCGCCGGGGGCACTCCCTGCCCCCTTGGTGAGGCGCCTCAGCCCGCGGCCTTGAGCCGCTTGCGCATGGCGTGCAGAGTGGGCTCGGTGTAGCCGTTGGGGATCTCGCGGCCCTTGAAGATCAGGTCGCAGGCGGCCTGGAAGGCGATGCCGTCGAAGGCCGGTGCCAGCGGCCGGTAGAGTGGGTCACCGGCATTCTGGCCGTCCACCACGACCGCCATCCGCTTCATGGTCGCCATTACCTGCTCGCGGCTGACCACCCCGTGGTGCAGCCAGTTGGCCATGATCTGGCTTGCAATTCGGAGCGTCGCGCGGTCCTCCATCAGGCCGACGTTGCTGAGATCAGGGACCTTGGAGCAGCCCACACCCTGGTCGATCCAGCGCACCACATAGCCCAGGATCGCCTGGCAGTTCAGATCCAACTCCTGCTGGATTTCCTCTGCCGTCCAGGCACGGTGCGGGTCGAGCGGGATCTGCAGGATGGTGTCGAGGCTCGCGCGGCGGCCGCCGGCGGTGATCTCGGCCTGGCGGGCGGCCACGTCCACCTGGTGGTAGTGCAGTGCGTGCAGGGTGGCGGCGGTGGGGGAGGGGACCCAGGCGCAGTTGGCGCCGGCGCGCGGGTGGGCGGTCTTGGCCTCGACCATGGCCCGCATCTCATCAGGCATGGTCCACATACCCTTGCCGATCTGGGCGTGGCCCGGCAGACCGCAGGCCAGTCCGGTGTCGACGTTCCAGTCCTCATAGGCCAGGAGCCAAGGCGCGGCCTTCATATCGCCCTTGCGCATGACCGGACCGGCCTCCATGGCGGTGTGGATCTCGTCACCGGTGCGGTCCAGGAAGCCGGTGTTGATGAAGATGATGCGCTCGCGGGCGACTCGGATGCACTCCTTGAGGTTGACAGTGGTGCGCCGCTCCTCGTCCATGATGCCGATCTTGAGCGTGTTGCGGGGCAGCCTCAGGGCGTCCTCCACCCGGGCGAAGAGGTCGACGGTGAACTGGACCTCCTCGGGTCCGTGCATCTTGGGCTTGACGATGTAGATGCTCCCGGTACGGGAGTTGCGCAGCGCGCCGGTCCCCTTGAGGTCGTGGACGGCACACAGGGACGTGATCAGACAATCGAGCATCCCCTCCGGGACCTCGGAGCCGTTGGGCAGCAGGACGGCATCATTGGTCATCAGGTGGCCGACGTTGCGCACTAGCATGAGCGAGCGCCCGGGCAAGGTGAGGGTACCGCCGTCGGGGGTGGTGTAGGTCCGGTCGGGCTCCAGTGCGCGCTCCAGCATTCGGCCACCCTTGTCAAAGCGGGCGGTCAAGGTGCCCTTCATCAGGCCCAGCCAGTTGCGGTATACACCGACCTTGTCCGAGGCGTCCACCGCGGCGACCGAGTCCTCGCAGTCCTGGATGGTGGTGACGGCGGACTCGACCAGGACATCGGCGATCCCTGCCGGGCTCGCCTGTCCGACCGGGTGCTGAGGGTCGATCTTCAACTCCAGGTGCAGACCGTGATTGACCAGCAGGATGGCGGTGGGAGCAGCCGTGTCTCCGCGGTAACTGGCAAAGCGCGCCTCATCCTTGAGTGCCGTGCGGCCCGCGTCCGCCAGGTCGATGACCAATCGCCCCTGCTCCACCCGGTAGCCGCGGGCGTCATGGTGGGAGCCCTGGGCGAGCGGTGCGGCCTGGTCCAGGAAGGCGGCCGCACGGGCGATGACCTCGGCCCCGCGCGCCGGGTTGTGGCCCTTGCCGCGCGCCAGACTGCCCTCGTCCGGGATCACATCGGTGCCGTAGAGTGCGTCATAGAGGCTGCCCCAGCGGGCATTGGCGGCGTTCAGGGCGTAGCGCGGGATACTGACTGGGACCACTAGTTGGGGGCCGGCGATGCGGGTGATTTCCGGGTCTACATTGGCGGTGGTCACGGCGAAGTCCGGACCTTCCGGCACCAGATAGCCAATGTCCGCGAGGAAGGTGCGGTAGGCGCCCTGATCGACGGCATGACCCCGGCGCGCCCGATACCAGTCGTCGATCCGGGCCTGGATGGCGTCGCGGCGCGCGAGCAGCGCCCGGTTGCGCGGGGCCAGGTCGGTCAGGATCGCGGCGAAGGACCGCCAGAGAGCGTCGGGGTCGATCTCGGTGCCCGGGGCGATTTCATCTCTCACCAAATCATACAGAGGCTTGGCAACCTTGAGGCCGCCCACATCCACGCGCTCGGTCATCTGTGTTTGCTCCGACCCCCGGGTGCTGAGGGGGTGTCGTTGTCGTGAGTGGCAGGGGCGCTGCTGTGCCCCGGTGCAGTCGGGAGAATGTCAGGCCGCGGGGTGCCGACTGCAAGTCGCGGGAGCGATTGTTCCGCGCGGCCCCGACTGGGCGTCAGGTGTCGGGCGATGATAACAACCCCGGGCGTAGGGTGTCGTGCCGGTTGCCCGGGCGGCGTAGGGTACAAAGTTCTCCGGAAACCGGCTCAAGCATTGAGTTGCGCGTGCCCGCGCGAGTGGTGGCGCCGACGTCGTAACCGGCGCCGCCCGGCCAAACCCGTGAGGGCGAGCGCGACGAGCCATCCGGTGGCCGGCTCCGGCACTAGGCCATACTGGAGGTGGTCCACCTCCATGTCGGAACCACTCTATAAAGATGCGCAGGCGCGAGAGCCCGGCCCCATCCTCCCAGCCCAGAAAGCGGTCCTCCGCCGTTTCCCCGGTCGAATTCCCGTCGTTCAAGGCGCCGGCATTGAGGATGCCCAGGCTCAGACCCTGGGCATCGAAGGCCTGCAAGAACACCTCGGCACTGAAGCTCAGGTCAGTCCAGACTAAGCAGGCCTGAGTCGGGTCGGCAGGCCACCGAGGACCCCTGCATCGAGGCGCTGGGTCCGACGGGGCCGCCTCAGGCGTTGTAATGAGAAAAGATCCCCGATGAGTAGCGCGGCGAGCGGTTTCATGGCGATGGAATCCGAATGGCGTCCGGGCTGCGCACCGCATCATACCAGTGATCGCGGCGGGGCGTCATCTCGTCGGCCTTGATCACAAATCCGCCCAAGGCCGGCCTGCCCATGTGGGTTTGCGCGCGCAAGACCATGTTTTTAAAATGAGCGGCGACGCCGGGACTGAACAAGGTGGGCGAAATTATGATCAAGGCCCACCCCGTCGGCAGCCCGGCCGCGGCCAATCGTGCCGTGCACGCGGCCAGCCGGCCCTCCAGGTCGCGGCGCTGCCGCTCCAATTCCTCCAGCGTCAGCAGCCGCTCGGCAACGTCATGGACCACCGAATAGAGCAGGGTCCGCCCTCCACCGCGATCGGACCGGTATGGACCTCCACCTGCCGGATCTGCCCGTCCGCGAGGCGGTGGGGAAATTGATAGGCGTGCTGATCCCCGGACAGGACGTAGCCGTTTAGCTCCCCCTGTTCTTAGCCCTCGTGGACGGTCATAAGCCTACGCGACACAGCTCGACGGCCGTGCCAGAATATGCGGTATTATGT
>JADNEJ010000606.1 GCA_016292295.1 Candidatus Thiodictyon intracellulare | reverse complement strand
CCAACCCCTTCGACGCTTATGATCGACTTCCACGCTTGATCTTGGGCGGATTTATAATCAAGATCGCTAGTTAAGATCTTGATATGCGGTATGGCATCGCTCCGGGCCGGCGCCGCTGCGGTTGCATCTTTCGACAGGTCGGTGTGCTGACTAATCGCCATCCTGATCAGTCCCAATCCCGCGTGGGAAGTAAAATCAGCCTCCGATTTCGCAATGATCAGTCGTCGCACCATGTCACCCGCGGAGTGAGTCTCAGGAATGCGCTATTTTAGCTCTATCTCGCTGAAATTCCAACAGATCAACAATTCTGAGGCTCATTCGGATCACTGACTCAGGTCCAAGCTGTTGGAGATCGCCGGTTATTACGAGGGCCGGGGCGCCACCTGGCTCGCCACTGATGTGCTCGATCGGCTGCAGCGGGCACTGGAGGAAGGCGAAGTCGGCCGTGCGGCCTGCCGTCAACCCCCGGAAACCTGGGGCGAGCGCGACGGTGCGTCCACGGGATGGGACTCCTTCGGCGACTCCGAGGGTTAGGGCGGCATCGGGGTTCGGATTCGGTAAGATGTAAATGCCGGTCTCACTCTTGGCAATTTGGATGATTTCCGTCGCGTAAAGCCGCCAGTGTCGCGGCCTTAAATTCCTGGAAGGCAGACAGGCGTTGCAGCGGGGTGAAGTTCTCGATCAGTTCGCCCAGCCGCATCGCCAGATGGCCAGGGTTGAACTTCTGGCGTCTGCGATCGGTGCGTTCGCTCGCTGTAAGAAGCAAGTCGTGGAGCACTTGCTTGTGGTTTTGGATGTCTTCCAGACGGTCGATTGCCGGCATCTGGACCCAAATCCGGCCATTTTGGTTTCCGGCGGCGAGGCGCGAAGCGTTCTCGTTGATCAACAGCCACGCTTCCTGCATACGGATCGGCACGACTGGGACCGATGTGATTGGAAGCCCGGCGATTGCCGCGCTGAATGGGAATGCTGAGGTAGTGTTGGAGTAGCCACTTAATAGGTTGGATTAGGATGGCGTCAGAGCTGCCGTCCGTGAGCAAAGTGAAGTCAAGTCGCTCCATAGCGGATTCTGTTATGGGTCCAGATTGAGTTGGAGGTCCTCACGATCGATCACACGTCGGTCGGCCCCACGGCGGCTGAAGTCGCGCTTCTCAGCGATGGGCTGGAGAAATGAGAGGGCTTTACCTTTAGCAATTATGGGCATCTTGGTATGATCCGAGCACCAGGTGTCAGACAGGCAACGAAAGGATACACCCTTGATGATACTCCCCTGAATCGCTTGTTGTTCGGGTACCGCGAAGATTACCGTATCGACCGGAACCTGGCTGACAACCACCGGAGAATAGGTGTTGATGACGACCTGTCGTAAGGGGTTGTCCTCACCTGTCGGCAGTGTGGGGATCGACGGCGATATCGCGCAGAAGTCCCAGCATCGTGCCGATGCGCTCGGGGTGGATGCCGTTCTCCGGTTCCTCCATGCAGATGAGTCCGGTCAAGGTTGGATCGATCTCGATGCTGGCGAGCGCGAGGAACCTCAGCGTCCTGTCCGAGAGGGCCTTAGTCGAGCGTTCAGTGCCATATCTGTTCTTCAACAGCAGGGTCAGCAACTCGCGCTTCTCGTCGCGGTCGATACGAACTTGGCCAACGTGGTCGATCAGCTCGAACAAACGGTTGGCGATCTCTGCCAGCGGGCGCTTGTCTTGTTGTTGGGAAAGCTGATACAGGGGCGCGGGCAAATGGGAGCCGCTCGCGGCGAGCCGGGAAAGGGCGTCGAAACCGTCCGGTGTCCGCAGCGCTGATGGTTCTAATTGGAGCAGGCGTCAATTCAGCATTTCCTGTCTAGCCAACACGGCCGTCAGGCTCTCCTGGGCATTGACGGTAGACAGCACGGTGCGTGGCAGCTTGTCGGCGGCACAAGGCCGAGTCCGTCCGCCGCCAGTCGAGCTATCCTGGTGTAACTTCACCATCCGGATGTCGTTTGCCAATGTCTCAGTGGAAATGTATAGGCTGGTACGCCGACCTCTAACCGCGGAATCCCGCCAAGACGCAGTATGCCCAAACGGTAGATGCGCGCAGGCCTCGTCTCGATTGACGTAATTCAAGTCTTTTGCCACCAATTCGATACAAGGTCGACCGGTCTCCCTATCAGCCGCCCGGTAGGCCAACTCCAGCAAATAAATCAGGAAGATGCTCTTTGCCTCTGCCGGTTGGTCGAGATAGTCACTCCCCGCGCCCGGTACGAGCATCTTGGCCTCCAGCACGATGGGGAGGCAGATCTATTTTGGGGTCTGCGTAAACAGATGGCGAACGTCCGAGACGGCCCCTCGATCATCCCGTACCGCCATCGCCGCATCCATGATCGGCATTTCCATCAGCGACCGGAAGAACAGAATCGCATCGAACAGATTGGACTTGCCGATCGCATTGGCCCCGGCAATGCATGTGAAGGGGCCGAAATATAGATCGACCCTCACCAGGTTTTTGAACCCGTTGATTTTCAAGCGGGTCAGCATGGCGTCACTGCGCCTTCAGGTCCGGCGGCGCCGGATCATTCGGCGCGCGGTGCGCGCGCGTGGCGCTTCCGCTCGATTTCAGTCAGGTAGCGCTTGCGAATGCGGATGGCCCCGGGGGTGATCTCGACCAGCTCGTCGTCCTCGATGAACTCCAGTGCCTGCTCCAGGGTGAAGCGGATGGCAGGTGTGAGGATGATATTCTCGTCCGTACCGGAGGCGCGGATGTTAGTCAGCTGCTTGCCTTTGAGCGGATTGACGACCAGGTCGTTGTCGCGCGAGTGGATGCCGATGACCTGGCCCTCGTAGACCTCCATCCCCGGGGAGACCAGCAAGCGGCCCCGGTCCTGCAGGTTGAAGAGCGAGTAGCCCAGGACCTTGCCCTGCCCGTTGGCGATCAGGGCGCCATTGCGCCGCGGCGAGATGCCGCCCTGGTTGGCCGGTCCGTAGTGGTCGAAGTTGTGGTATTTCAGCCCACTGCCGGAGGACAGGGTCATGAACTCGGTCTGGAAGCCGATCAGGCCGCGCGAGGGGATCTCGTAGTCCAGGCGCACCCGGCCCTGGCCGTCCGGGACCATGTCCTTCAATTCACCCTTGCGTTCCCCCAGGGCCTGCATGATGGCCCCCTGGTACTGATCGTCCACGTCGACCGTGAGCTGCTCATAGGGTTCGCAGATGACGCCGTCGATCTCACGGAAGATGACCTCCGGACGCGACACGGCCAGCTCATAGCCCTCGCGGCGCATGGTCTCCAAGAGGATGGACAGATGCAGCTCGCCGCGCCCGGAGACGCGGAACTTCTCCGGGTCCGTGCCTTCCTCGACCCGCAGGGCCACGTTGTGGATCAGTTCGCGCTCCAGCCGTTCCTTGAGCTGGCGGGAGGTCAGGTATTTGCCCTCGCGCCCGGCGAAGGAGGAGGTGTTGACCTGGAAGGTCATGGTGACCGTCGGCTCGTCCACCGTGAGCTGTGGCATGGCCTCCACATGGTCCGGATTGCACAGGGTGTCGGAGACGTTGGGCGCCTCGATACCGGTCAGGGCCACGATGTCCCCGGCCTCGGCCGAGGGCACCTCATAGCGATTCAGCCCCAGGTAGCCGTAGACCAGGCCGATCTTAGCCTTGTAGCGCACCCCGTCCGGCTTAACCACGACCACCTGCTGGTTAGGCCTGACGCTGCCGTGGCGGATGCGTCCGAGCGCGATGGCGCCGACGAAGCTCGAGTAGTCCAGCGTGGAGATCTGCATCTGGAAGGGGGAGTCAGGGTCCACCGGGGGCCGCGGGCAGTGTTGGATAATCGCTTCGAAGATCGGGGTCATGTCCCCCTCGTGGACGTCATCGGTCAGGCCCGCGTAGCCATTGATGGCGGAGGCGTAGACGATGGGGAAGTCGAGTTGCTCATCGGTGGCTCCGAGCCGGTCGAAGAGCTCAAAGACCTGGTCGATCACCCAGTCGGGCCGGGCGCCGGGCCGGTCGATCTTGTTGATCACCACGATCGGGCGCAGCCCGTGCTGAAAGGCCTTGCTGGTGACGAAGCGGGTCTGGGGCATGGGTCCTTCCTGGGCGTCCACCAGGAGCAGCACCGAGTCGACCATGGATAGCACTCGCTCCACCTCGCCGCCGAAGTCCGCGTGCCCGGGGGTGTCAACGATGTTGATCCGGTAGTCCTTCCAGCGCAGTGCCGTGTTCTTTGACGTGATGGTGATGCCCCGCTCCTTCTCCAGATCGTTGCTGTCCATCACTCGCTCGACCGGTCCGAAGCGCTCCCCCAGGGTGCCCGATTGCTGGAGCAGCTTGTCCACCAGCGTGGTCTTGCCATGGTCGACATGGGCGATGATGGCGATATTGCGAAGGTTTTCGATCACGGGGGATACTCCGACGGGGTGGGCGGGGGGTGGGCCAGGAGGTGGGTGGTCGCGGCGCTGCCCGGGGGTCCAAGTTTGGTTAGCTAGCCAGTATAAGCGCAAGTGAGGGTCAAAGTTCGGCCGTCGGGCGGCGCGCCGCCCAGTTGCCTCTCACGGCCGCGGCCGTCGTGTCCCCTAAGCCCCGTAGCCGTTTAGCCCCCCTGTTCTTAGCCATCGTGTACGATTATAAGCCTACGCGATACAGCTCGACGGCCGTGCCAGAATATGGCGAAACTTCCTAAGCGAAAGCGGGCAAGCGCCGCCACGCCACTACCATGCACCTGAGCGATCGCGACCTCAGACAATGCGACGACGCCGATCTGGAGACGCTCACGCCCGCGCAGGCG
>JADNEJ010000428.1 GCA_016292295.1 Candidatus Thiodictyon intracellulare | reverse complement strand
AGCGGCGCATCGGCAGTAGCACTCCGGCCATCGGGCGGCCATCGGGGTTGATCCCAACAGTGTACAGGACCCGCCGCCCCGACGGGGCTCCGAAGTCCGACAGGCTGCTAGGATCATTCACAACCGACCACCCAGAGCGTTGCCCTGGGCTGGTATGTCACGCTCCTTCGGGGCTTGATCGCGGCGATGGCAGATAAAGCTCCGCATGAGACCAATGCGTTCGGGTTCGGGCGCGAGGATTGACCCCAACGGGGTCGCACATACCAGCCCAGGGCAACGCCCTGGGTTGTGCACGAGATACTCTTAGCCCTGAAAAGGTGCGACAGATGGCCGCATCGACACCGGTTGAGTTTCGACGCTAATCACCTTCTGCTTTCGGTTATTCCCCTAGCGCCACCCCGGTCAAGACGGTGATACGCGCCAGGACCTGGTCTATGGACGGCGGGGCCGTGCTGTTGATGGTGATGGCCGTGCGGCGCTCGGAGCGACTGAGCCGTTCGCAGGCGGCGGCCTGGCACTCCAGGACGGCGACCGAGGCATCAGAGGCGTCGCGGCCCTCGGCGAGCCGGCGTGCGACCCGCTCGCGCAGGACCGCCATGGGAGCGACCAGGGCCAGGACGGCGAAGCCTGCGCCCTGAGCGCGGGCCAGGTCAGCGAAGACCGCGCGGCGCGCCCGGGTCAGGAAGGTGGCGTCCACCAGCACGTCATAGCCGCAGTCAAGGATCGCGGCAGTCAGGGCCTCCAGGCGCTGGTAGGTCCATTCAGTGGCCTGCTGAAAGTAGATCCCGGTGCCGACCCCGATTTCGACCCTGGTCTGCGCTTCGGGGGCCAGGCCGAAGAGGCGCTTGCGCTCGGCGTCCGAACGCAGGTGGATGACGGGTAGGACCTCGCGCAGGGCGCACGCGAGTCGGCTCTTGCCGGACCCGGAGAGGCCACAGACGAGCAGGAGCCGGGGGCGGCGGCGGCGCGTGTAGGACGCGGCCAGGTCCAGGTAGCGTTCGCAGTTGCGCCGTTGCGCGGCGGATTCCTCCCCCGCGAGTGCACATTGGCCCAAGCGGATGGCCAGGACCTTGGCGCGCACCGTGGCGCGGTAGACCTGGTAGAGGTCCAGGACCTGGAGTGCGTCGTGGTCGCCGCCCAGTTCCAGGTAGCGATTGAGCAGGCGGCGCGCCAGACCCTGGGCCCCGGCCGCGTCCAGGTCCATGAGCAGAAAAGCCAGCTCGCTGGCGGTGTCGATCCAGCGCAACCCCAGGTTGAATTCCAATGGGTCGAAGAACAGGGGCTGCCCGTCCACCAGGGCGATATTGCCGCGGTGCAGGTCGCCGTGACACTCGCGCACTCGGCCCTGCGCGCGCCGCCGTTCGATGACCGGGGTCAGGGCGCGCCAGCGCGCCAGGGTCCAGTCCTGCAACCGGTCCAACCGCGCATGGCAGTCGGGCGCGTCGACCCGGACGCGGACCTGGCTCAGGTTCTCGAGCATGGGGGCGAGGACGGCATCGGGGGTACCGAAGGGGCTCGCAGGGTCCGCCCGCGGGATCTCGGCATGGAAGGAGGCCAGCCGGGCGGCGATGCGGTCCACCAGGTCGGAGGTCAGGGGGCAGCGGTCGAGCCGGGCTTCTTGGGGGAAGCGGTGCATCTGCACGGCATATTCGAGTACCGGACCGGTGCCGCCCACCCGGGGCCGCTCCGGGGTCCCGCTGATCGGAACCACACCGATGTAGAGTGCGGGGGCGAGGCGGCGATTGAGCCTGACCTCCTCCTCGCAGCAGTGGCAGCGCAGTTCCAGGGTGGAGAAGTCCAGAAAACCCAAGTCCAATGGCTTCTTGAGCTTGTAGGCGAAGTCACCGGCGAGGAAAACGTGGGAGATGTGGGTCTCGATGTGCTCGATCGGGGACGCGGCTACCCGTGCGGCCGGGGGCCAGGCGTCGGGCCTCTGCAGTCCTTGGATCAGGCGGGGAAAGGCTTCGGCATCCATGGGAGGGTCCGTGCGCGGTCTGGGTTGAGCGAAATATTACGGCTTGTTAATAAGCGTAACCACCAAGCAGTCTATCCCCGGAGTCTTGCATGTCCATCGAGCGCTTTATGCTGGCCTTTGCCGGCAGCGTCATCCTACTGTCTCTCCTGTTGGCAGTGTACGTCAACATCCACTGGCTGTGGCTCACCGCCTTCGTCTGCGCCAACCTGTTCCAGTCGGCCTTCACCGGTTTTTGCCCACTGACGGTGATCCTGAAAAAATGGGGTCTGAGGCCGGGTAGCGCCTTCTGAATCAGAACCCAATCCTGTCTCCTTGCGGCCGGAACGACGATCAAGGCCGTTCCGGCCGCAAGGCGAGGGGTATTACAGCGCCACCTTCAACTTCCAGCCACCGGCGATGGCGAAGCCCTCACGCTCATAGAAGGCCAGCGTTCTTTCAAACTGAGGCAGTGGCGGGGTCGTCACCTCAAGCCGCTTCCACCCGCGCGACCGACCGAAGGCCTTTTCCTATGATGCCAGGCGTCGTCAGATCCCGCTCGAGCGCCAGTCCGGCCGCACATAGAACTCGGGGATGGTACCGAAAATGCCTTCCGCGTAAAGGGCACAGCTCTCATAGATGTTGATTTGTCCGTTGTTGCGGGTCAGGATTACAACTAACATTTGACCAGGAATTCAGATCATAACCAACCTCTCAGTCGCCGAGGACATCATTCCTATCGGCGAGTTCAAGACCCAAGCATCCCGCCTCCTGCGACAAGTTTCCCAGACCGCAAAACCCCTGGTCATCACCCAAAATGGTCGGCCTGCGGGGGTGCTCCTGTCGCCCACAGAGTATGGCCGGCTGTGCTCACGGGAGCGGTTCCTCGAATCGATCGCTGCCGGTATTGCCGATGCTGGCCGCGAACCACTGATGGATACCGACACCTTGCGCGAGCGTCTGGCGACGCGTCGCGTTGACTCGAGGATCGACCAGCAGTGAAGATGCGTTGGACAGACCAAGCCTATCTGCGCCTGGCGGAGATTGAGGACTTTATCGCCCGGGACAATCCCAAGGCCGCGGCGCGGGCCTTGATCATAATTCCGCCTACCTTGTTCAGTCCCGGCGTCGACGCTCCCTTTCAGAACATTGTCTTGCGCGCGCAAACCCACATGAGCCGACCGGCTTTTGGCGGATTTGTGATCAAAGCCCGCGGCGCGCATGGGCGATCGCATCATCGAGCGAAGAGGAAGCCATCGCCGCCCAGCGCTACCGCGGTCGCCCACTGCCCGAATTGCTGGGGACCGAGCTGCGGGAGATCATAGTTGGCAACTACCGCGTCGTCTATCGGCTGCGTGAGAATCAAGTCGAAGTGCTCACCGTCTTCGAGGGTCATCGACTGCTGCCCGCAGAAGATCTGCTCGAGGGTGATTTAGATTGACCGAGGCACGGATCAGGCCAGCCGTGCCCCCATTTTTCGGCCTTCGGCTCAACCAGCACCCGCGGGCTCGGTGCGGAGCTTCCGTTCCGGCGGCAACGCCCGGGTGAGGACCCGCAGCCCCGCGTCGGGGCGATGGGCACGCTCGCTGATGTAGCGGCGCCAGGCGCGCGCCCCGGGCTGGCCGTGGAAGAGGCCGAGGATATGCCGGCTCATGGCGCCCAGAGGTACCCCGTCGGCTAGCTCGCGCTCCACATAGGGAAGATACGCCTCCAGCACTCGGTGGCGGGTCGGGTGCGGCGTGGTCTCACCGTAGATCAGGCGGTCGGCGCCGGCCAGCACCCAGGGGTCCTCATAGGCGGCGCGCCCGATCATGACGCCGTCCAAGTGGCCGAGGAAGCTGGCGGCGGCGTCCAGGGTCCGCACGCCGCCGTTAATGGCGATGGGCAGCGCCGGGAGGTCCGCCTTCAGACGGGCAACGATATCGTAGCGCAGGGGCGGCAACTCGCGATTCTCACGTGGGCTCAAGCCCTGGAGCCAGGCCTTGCGGGCGTGGACGATGAGCGCGTCGCAACCGGGCCCCGCCACCGCGGCGACGAAGGCCACCAGTTCTTCATAGCTGTCGTGCTCATCGATACCAATGCGTGACTTGACCGTCACCGGGATGGCGACCGCCGCCTTCATGGCCGCCACGCAGTCCGCCACCAGGGCCGGCTCCGCCATCAGGCAGGCCCCGAAGCGCCCGTGCCGGACCCGGTCGGAGGGACAGCCGCAGTTGAGGTTGACCTCATCATAGCCCCACTCCTGCCCCAGACCGGCACACCGAGCCAGCTCGCGTGGGTCTGAGCCGCCGAGTTGCAGCGCCAGCGGATGCTCTGCCGGGTCGAAGCGCAGATGCCGGTCCAGGTCGCCGTGGATCAGTGCCCCGGTGGTGACCATCTCGGTGTAGAGCAGGGTGCGCCGGGTGATCAGCCGCAGGAAATAGCGGCAGTGCCGGTCGGTCCAGTCCAGCATGGGGGCAACGCTGAGGCGGCGGTCGAGGGCGGGGGTGGGCATAGGTCGGCCTGGGTGCGTCAATCCGGGACGGGACGGGGTATTCACCCCATCCCTCGAGTGTCTATTGCGTCGCCGCCGCCTGGCACAGACCGGTCGGTCAGCGGACAATGTCTCCGACGGGGCGATTGAGATTGTGAAAGGAGCCGGTAACTGTTGGAACCGGAGCCTGGATGGAGCGCAGCGGAATCCGTGTTTTCGCGGCAAAATACTTGTTATACAGAACTTTTTTCTTAAAGAATGTCCATAGCCGCTCAATAAGATTCAAATTAGGCGCATAAGGCGGAAGAAAGACAAGCTTGATGCGGGAATCCTTGATGTAATCTT